>JBJMIY010000336.1:0-3412 GCA_045806605.1 Rubrobacteraceae bacterium | reverse complement strand
GGGGCGGCAAAGCCCATCTTCTGGGCGACGCCGGGACCGCAGTCGGCGTAGGCCCCGGTGTTGGCCCAGCACTCGGTCTCGCTAGCGACGAGCGTTCCGTCGCTTCGAGCACCGAGCTTGACCCGGACCGTGGCCGGGTGGCGGTTAAGCGTCATCCACATCTCATCGCGCTCGAGAACGATCTTGACCGGCCTCTTCGCCTTGCGAGCGAGGCACGCGGCTATCGCCTCCGTCCTGACGAAGGTCTTCGCCCCGAACGAACCTCCCATAGGGGGTGAAATTATCCTGACCTTCTCCTCGTCTATGCCGAAGAGCCCGGCGAGGTCCGCACGCATGTTGAACGGGGTCTGCGTACCGGTCGTGACCTCCAACCGGTCCCCGTCCCAGCGGGCAACGGCGGCGTGGGGCTCCATCGGGGCGTGCGTCGCCCCGGCGGTATGGTAAGTCTCCTCGACCACGGCGTCGGCCTCCACAAACCCGGCCTCGACGTCGCCGTGGCGGAGCCGGAAGCGGTGGCAGATGTTCGTTCCCTGCTGTGGTCGAATGCCGAAGTACGCAGCGTCGTTCTTAGAGATGTTTATCGTCTCGTGGACCAGCGGCGCCTCCTCTGCTGCAGACTCTACCTCATCGAAGACGGCGGGAAGCTCCTCGTACTCGACGTCTATGAGCCCCACCGCCTCCTCGGCCTCCTCAAGCGTCTCGGCGGCGACGGCCGCGACTACGTCCCCGGCGTAGCGAACTCGCTCCTGAGGGAGGATCTCTTGGTCCTTTATCTGCGGCCCGTAGCTGCCGAGATCCCGGACGTCCTCCGGGACGAGGACGATGACGCCCTCCGGGAGGGCCGAGGCGTCCACCCCCACCACGCGACCGTGGGCCACGGGAGAGCGCACGAGGCGGGCGTGAAGCATCCCCTCCATCGCCACGTCTTGCGAGTAGCGGACGACTCCGGTAACGCGGGGATCAGTCATGGTGCAGATCCTCCAGGGCACGCCTGACCTCCACGGCGATGACGCGGCGACGGTATCGAGCCGAGCCGCGTGAGTCGGAGAGCGGCTCAATCTCCTCGGCGTAGCGGCGTCCGATTTCGGTGGCGAGCTCGTCGCTCAGGCGCTCTCCCCTAGCCAGGTCACAGACCTCCGGGAAGTACTGGGGCCGTCCGGCGACCGCGCCGACCACGACCCGTAGCGCGCCGTCCTCCTGGGTCGCCGCAACAGAGACGCAGGGCCGATCCTCGCTTGAGCGCGAGCGGAACTTCCGGTAGACGGAGGCTCCTTCGTTGCGGGGTATCCGGAGCTCTGTGACGAGCTCGTCCTCTTCGAGTGCGGTCTCATAGTGGTCGAGGACGAACTCGTCCATCGGTATCTCGCGCTCTCCCCTCACGCTCCGCACGACGACCCGCGCCTCAAGGGCCGCAAGCATCGAGGGGGGATCGGAGGCGTAGTCCGCGTCGGCGACGACCCCGCCCACGGTCGCCTGGTTCCTGACACGCGGGCTGGCGACGACCGAGAAGGTGAAGGCCAGCGAAGGCCAAGCTTCCTTCACTATGGGCGAGCGCTCGACGGCCCGGTGTGTGGTCATCGCCCCGAGCATTAACTTTTCGCCATCGGCCTCGATATAGTCGAGTTGTGGGACGCTGCGGAGGGCGACGAGCCTCGTGGGGGCGAAGAGCTTCTGGTTAATGATGATCCCGAGGAAGGAGCCGCCCGCCACGACGGTCGCCTCTTCCCCGTGTTCAGCACGCAGGGAGAGAGCTTCTTCCAGCGAGCGTGGCTCGTGCCACTCCGGTGCGCTCATTGCCATCTCAAATGTCCTTCCAAAACCGCGTCAAATACTACGCCTACATCGTCGTGACGGGCCGGGACTGGAGGAGGTAGATCTCCTCGCCAACCATTGCCCACTCGATGTCCTGTGCGACGCTATGACGTTCCTCTAGTTGCCTGCCGAGGTCGCCGAGTCTCTGGAGCTCCTCGTCGGTAAGGACGCGGTCATCTACGATCTTCTCGCGCTTGACTTTTCCCCTGCGGTCGAGGGTGTAGTGGTCAGGGGTCACCTCGCCGGAGACGACTTGCTCCCCGATGCCCCTGACGGCCTCGACAACCATCCGGTCGCGGCGACGCCTGACAGGGTCTACGGTGAAGATCACGCCGGACTTCTCGGGATCCACCATCTTCTGCACGACGACTGCCATCCGCAGATCTTCGAGGGAGCCCTTCTGCGAACGATAGAAGAGCGCGCGCTCGGAGAAGAAAGACGCCCAGCAGTCCACGACCCGCCTGCAGACTTCCTCGGCACCTTCGACGAAGAGGTAGGTCTCCTGCTGACCAGCGTAACTCGCGGCCTCAGAGTCCTCCGCGATTGCGGAGGAACGAACGGCCACCTTCTTGTTGCCCACGAGCTTGTACATAGCCGTGAGCCGCCCGCCCACGAGGTTCTCGTAGGCGGTCGTTATTCCCTCCCTCGGCGGTTCGGTAGCCGCGACGAGTTCCTGGAGCTCTCTTGTGGAGTGGGAGGCCGCGAGCTCCAGCATCTGCTCGGCGTCGATGGAATTCTGAAGAACATACGAGGGGATGACGAAGCCTGGGGGTACCGGGAGTCCCTCGGTGGTCATGCGGGCCAGGCTGGCGCCCTTCCCACCGGCCACCTCCACCTCCCGGCAAGCCTCCTCCGTAAACCAGACGACGGCGTTTCTGTGAGCGTTCTCCAAAGCAGTCTTTTCTCTATCCTGGTTCATCGGCTCTGATCGCCTCTCCGAGGTGGCTCTTATTCGTCGAGAATCGCCACCGCACGAACCGGAGCTCCCGTGGTCCCAACCCACTTGATGGGCAGCACGGACAGCTTGAAGCCGTAAGGGGGTAGCTGATCCAGGTTGCAGAGGTTCTCCAGGTGCCAGTAGTCCTCCTCCCACATGACGCGGTGGGCCTCCCAGAACTGCTCGCGCTCGAACATCGCCCACACCGGCGGGTCGAAGGTCACGGCGTCTATGCCCATCATGCGGACGCCTTTGGAGATGAGATGGAGCGTGGCCTCCCGGGTCATGCCGCAGTGATCGCGGAGGTAGCGTTCCTGGTCGTCGTTGTAGGCGGAGGCTCCGGTCTGGATCAGGACGATGTCCTTCTCCTTGAGCTTGTAGCCGATCTTATCGAGCGCCTCGTCTATCTCGGCCGCCGAAATACCCGCTCCGTATTCCTTATGGCGGAAGTCCAGGACAACGCCGTCGGAGAAGCAGTACTCGAGTGGAATCTCGCTAGCGCCCGGACCGTCGGGTCGGATATGCTTTACGGCGTCCATGTGGGTGCCGGCGTGGTCGCTCTGGATGATCGTGTAGGAGGCGGTCAGCTTGTCCACGCCATACTTATCCGCCCCGACCCCCTTCGCGAAGTCCTCCCAGGTATCGAACATCAGCATCTGAGGC
>JBJMIY010000335.1:0-4670 GCA_045806605.1 Rubrobacteraceae bacterium | reverse complement strand
CGCCCCCGGACCTGCGTCGAGTCCACTGTGTTTGCTCCTCTCTAGTTTCCGGCAAGCTCGGGTTCGGTCTTCTCTATCGTAGCGAACTCGAGCTCTTTCGTAGTCCGGGCCACAAAACGCCCTGCCGACGCCTGTAAGCTGTAACCACTCGACAGAGGAGGCCAGCTTGCCCGAGATAGCGTGGGAAGACTTCGAGAGGGTGGACGTGCGGGTGGGAAGGGTCGTCGAAGCGAAGCCGTTTCCGGAGGCGAGGAAGCCCTCGATAAAGCTCTCGATCGACTTCGGATTAGAGGTCGGTGAGAAGAGGACCAGCGCCCAGCTCACCGCCCACTACGATGTGGAGAGCCTCCTCGGAAAGATGGTCGTCGCGGTGGTGAACTTCCCGCCCAAGCGGATCGCGGGCTTCAAGAGCGAGGTGCTCGTGCTCGGGGTGCCTGACGAAGCCGGCGAGGTGGTGCTCCTCTCTCCCGACCTCGAAGTTCCGCCCGGCGGCAGGATGTTCTAGCGCTCCTCCCCTTCCCTGCGCGGGGAGAGCCGCCACTCCTCGAGGGCTCTGGGGCTCTCGCCGGCGACGTCCACCATGTACACGACCCTGTACAGGTTCCAGTCCACGTAGTGGCCGATGACGACGCCGGGCAGACGCGGGGCTCGCGCGCTCCGGACGAACACCCTGTCGCCCTTCTCGTACCGGGGTAGCGACGCGTTCGCCTTGTTACCCTCGCCGAACATACCCTGCCTCGTTGCGGCTTCCGAACATAGCCTACACGCGGAGGGAAGCGGGTGCATCACCTTTTTGTGGAAACCTGGACTACGCGGGTAACGTAGTAGATCGTGCTGGTCGAACACGTTTGGGAGGTGTGGTGAGCGAGACCAATCTAGAGCAATTCAGGGAAGTTGCGCCGGCGGGGAAGTTCACGCTACAGAACTCGGCGATGCTCAAGGTCGTACTGCAAGGGGACCAGATCCAGGCCAGGGTAGGCTCGATGGTCGCCTACCAGGGCGAGATGCGCTTCGAGTACCAGAGCGGGGGCCTGGGGCGCTTCTTCAAGAAGGCCATGACAGGCGAGGGCGTCAAGCTGATGACGGTCGCGGGGACAGGGGACCTGTTTCTGGCGCACGACAAGCGCAAGATCATGATCCTCGACCTCGAGAACGAGCGGATGACCGTCAACGGCGACAACGTGCTGGCTATCGAGCCGGGCATCGACTGGGACATCCACAGGGTCGAGGGCGCGGGCAGGCTCTCCGGCGGCCTCTTCAACGTCGTCCTGCATGGGACGGGCAAGGTGGCCGTCACCTCCGACGGGGAGCCGGTCTTGCTCGACACGAGCAGACCGACCTTCGCCGACCCCGAGTCGGCTATCGCCTGGAGCGGTAACGTCCGTACCGGCATCAAGAGCGACGTCTCGTTCAAGACCTTCACGGGCCGCGGCTCCGGGGAGTCGTTCCAGATGTCCTTCGAAGGTCCCGGCTGGGTCCTCATACAGCCCTCGGAAGGCTCTGTGGTGCCCGAGCACTCTCACGGAGGCGAAGGTGTCGGAGGAGGGCTCGGCTCGCTCTTCGGCGATTAGGCGTCAGTAATAACCTGAAACCTACCCAACCACGAGGTTGACGAGCCGCCCTGGCACGTAGATGCTCTTCCTGATCTCACGTCCCTCGACGTGGAGCCGCACCCTCTCGCTGGAGAGCGCCAGCTCTGTGGCTGCCTCCTCTGTGATGTCCGCCGGGACCTCTATGCGGTCGCGCAGCTTTCCGTTGACCTGCACGACCAGCGTGATCTCCTCCGCCGCTATCAGGGTCTCGTCCCACGCGGGCCACGCTTGTTCGTGCACCGAGTAGGGCTCGCCCATAGCAGCCCACATCTCCTCGGCGTGGTGCGGCGCGAAGGGCGCGAGGACGAGCGCGAAGGTCCTCAGGGCGTCTCCCCACTCCTCCTCCCCCACCTGGCCCTTGATCGCGAGCAGGTAGTTGGTTTGCTCCATAAGCGCGGCTATAGCCGTGTTGAACCGGAACCCCTCGAGGTCCTCCGTGACTTTCTTGACGGTCCTGTTGGTCCGCCTGGCGAGCTCTCCCGGGTCGGCCTCGGCCCCCGACGGGTCGCCGTCGCCCGTGAGCGAGAGGGCTCGTCTCAAGAAACGTGAGACGCCCTCGATGCCGCGCGCGTCCCAGGGTCCGCCCTGGTCCCAGGGACCTATGAACATCAGGAAGTCGCGCAGGGCGTCCGCGCCGTAGCGGTCAACGTAGTTCCGCGGGTTGACCACGTTGCCGCGGCTCTTGCTCATCTTCTCCGCGTCCTCGCCCAGGATGATGCCCTGGTTGTAGAGCCGGTTGAATGGCTCACCGAACTCCACGAGCCCGAGGTCTCGCATCGTCTTGGTCCAGAAACGGGCGTAGAGCAGGTGCAGGATGGCGTGCTCGATGCCGCCGGTGTAAATGTCTACCGGCAGCCACTCCTCGCCCTTCTCCGGCTCCCACGGCCCCTCGCCGTAGTGCGGCGAGAGATACCGGTACCAGTACCACGAGGAGTCCACGAAGGTATCCATAGTGTCCGTCTCCCGCGTGGCCGGGCTGCCACAGCCAGGACACACCGTGTTGTAGAAGTCCGGATCGCGCTTGAGCGGCGACTCGCCAGTCGGCATGAACTCCGCGTCCTCGGGAAGCAGGACGGGCAGGTCCTCCTCGGGGACCGGGACCGTGCCGCAGTTATCGCAGTAGATAATGGGTATGGGCGTGCCCCAGTAGCGCTGGCGTGAGATCAGCCAGTCGCGGAGGCGGTACGTAACGGCGGCGCGGCCCTTACCTTGCGCTTCGAGCCACTCGATAATGCGCGCCTTCGCGTCCTCGACGTTCAGGCCATCGAGGAAGCCGCTGTTGATCGCCGCACCCTCGCCGATGTAAGCCTCGCCGGCGAAGTCTTCCGGAGGTCGCACGGTGCGGATTATCGGCAGATCGTACTTCCTGGCGAAGTCCCAGTCGCGCTGGTCCTGTCCCGGGACCGCCATGATCGCCCCCGTGCCGTAGCCCATGAGCACGTAGTCCGCGACGAAGACCGGGATCTTCTCGCCGGTCGCCGGGTTTATGGCGTAGGCGCCGGTGAAGACACCCGTCTTCTCCCGCGTCACGTCTGTCCGGTCGATCTCGGTCATCCTGCTCGCCTTCTCGACGTAGGCGCGCACCTCGTCGGAGCGCTCGGGCGTAGTTATCTGCTCGACCGCCGGGTGCTCGGGAGCGAGCACGAAAAACGTGGCGCCGAAGACGGTGTCCGGACGTGTAGTGAAGACTTCGATAGTCCCGTAGCCCTCGACCTCGAAGAAGATCTCCGCTCCCTCGGAGCGCCCGATCCAGTTGGTCTGGAGCGCCCTGACCCGCTCGGGCCACTCGATGTTCGAGAAGTCGAGGAGCTCCTCTGCGTAGTCCGTGATCTTGAAGAGCCACTGCACCAGGTTCTTCCTTATGACCGGCGTCCCGCACCGCTCGCAGCGCCTGTCAGGCCCGACGACCTGTTCTCGGGCAAGCGTCGTGTTGTCCTTCGGGCACCAGTCCACAGGCACCTCTTTGCGGTACGCCAGCCCCTTCTCGAAGAACTTGAGAAAGAACCACTGGTTCCAGCGGTAGTATTCGGGGTCGCAGGTGACGACCTCGGCGTCGAAGTCGAACATGGTGCCCATCTGCCGGATCTGGCCGCGCATGTTCTCGATGTTGGAAATCGTCCACCGGTAAGGGTGGATCCCGCGGTTTATCGCGGCGTTCTCCGCAGGCAGCCCGAACGCGTCGAAGCCTATCGGGAAGAAGACCTTGTAGCCGCGCATCCGCATGAAGCGCGCCCGCGTGTCCGAAGGCGTCATCGCGTACCAGTGCCCGACGTGCAGGTCCCCGCTCGGGTAAGGGAGCATCGTGAGCGCATAGTGCTTTGTCTTCTCCGGGTCCTCGTCGGTCCTGTACAGACCTGACTCGGCCCAGCGCTCCTGCCAGCGCCGTTCGAGGGTTATGGGATCGTAATCTCTTTTCGTAGTAGACGCCTCGCTCACGAGAGACTCCTTCGGGTACGGGATCGGTGTAGTTCTAGACCGGTAAAGACGCGCAGAGTTTTATAGTCGGGAGTCCGACTTCTGAACCTTGTGATCCCTGGCGCGCATATACTTAATATATCATTGGCGGTACTGCCTATGAAGACTAACGATCCGCCCTGGCCTGTTAGGGACGCACGAAGCTACGGGCACGTGCTGGCGAAGAAGGCGAAGTTCTCGTCGTGTCGACCGTGTTGTTCGAGCCCGTCGCGATCAGGCGAGAGCAATTGATCGTAGCGTCCCGCCGTCGCTGCTGGAGATCATCTCCCCCGCCGGCTTCGAGCGGTACTTCGCCGAGATAGCGCCGCTCCTCCCTCCCAACCACCCCGGCCCCCCGACGAGGAGGCGCTCGGCGTCATCATGGCCAAATACGGGCTGGACATGGACTTCGCTTCCATACCACTCCTCTTGGAACGCCACGGGCTGGTGCTCGGCTAGTCACGCGAAGGCGAGAGCCAGCACCGCCGCGATCAGAGTGCACAGTACGTTGGTGAGCTCGTTGCCGACGCGCGGCGCCAGGGCGCCGACGATGCTATCTACCACGGTACCGAGGAAAGCCACGAGCGCCACGAGGAGCAACGAAGCCGGGCCATCCACCAGGCC
>JBJMIY010000334.1:0-3515 GCA_045806605.1 Rubrobacteraceae bacterium | reverse complement strand
ACCCGACCCCCGTGCGCCAGGCCGGGCCGCTCGCCCAGTACAACACTGACGACCTCTACGTCTCCGGCGTGCGCCCTGACAACATCCACCCGGCCGACGGGTCGGAGGCGGCAAGCGCGCAGGAAGGTGACGGGGACGGGCGATCCACCGTGGAGAGCCCTTTCGGGGCGGCATCCGGACCAGGCGCGGGCGCCGCGGCCGCGTCTGCGACGCAGCCTGAGCTGGGCGGCGGGTTCACCGGCTTCATAGCCCGTTTCGGGCGCGGGATGGGCGGGGTCGTCGGGATCCTGTTCCAGAGCGGGCGCCAGTCCATAGACACGGTCATCCGCAACGTTCTGCCGTTCATGGCCTTCGTGACCATGCTCATCGGCATCATCACCGCCTCAGGCCTTGGCGACCTGATCGCCCACACCCTCGCGCCGCTCGCGAACAGCCTGATCGGACTTCTGGTCCTCTCCGTGATCGTCGGTCTGCCGTTCCTCTCACCTGTCCTCGGACCCGGTGCGGTGATCGCGCAGGTCATCGGGGTCCTCATAGGAGACCAGATCGGGCGTGGCGCAATAGACCCGCAGTATGCCTTGCCGGCGCTCTTCGCCTACAACGTGCAGGTCGGCTGCGACTTCGTCCCGGTCGGACTCGCGCTCGGCGAGGCCAAGCCCAAGACCATCGAGATCGGAGTCCCTGCGGTCCTCTTCAGCCGCCAGATCACCGGTCCCCTGGCAGTCATCATAGGCTGGCTGCTCTCCTTCGGGCTCTACTCGTAGGTGCGATCGTGACTGAACCGATCTACCTGACCGAAGTTACAGAGATCGGGCCGGAGGTCGCGGAGTTTCTGGAGGCGGGGCTCCTGATCCTTTTCGAGGCAGGAGCCCCGCCGGAGCTGGCGGAGATAGCCGTGCTGCACCAGCCCATCTCCGGGCCTCGGGAGGACCCTCCAGAAGCGGGTGACATCCTCGCCATCGGATCCAGGGAGTTCCGCATTACGGCCGTTGGCTACAAGGCCTGGCAGAACATCCAGGACCTCGGGCACGCCGTCTTCAAGTTCTCGGGCCACGAGGAGGCCGAGCTACCGGGAGAGATACACCTCGAAGCCCGGGGCGCCGAGGACTTGGAAGAACTCGTCCAGCCCGGCGCCCGCGTGGAGATAAGAACCGGCGCCTAGAGCGGCGGGTAGAAGGGAGCCTCGTGAGTCTCAGGAACAAGCTAGAGGGCCTGTCACAGGCCGGCACCCCCATCCGGGTGGGGCTCGTCGGCGCGGGCCAGATGGGCCGAGGTTTCGTAGCGCAGGTCTCCGGTATCCCCGGCATGGAGGTCGTGGCCGCAGCGGATGTGGATGCCGAACGCGCTCTCACCGCCTTCAGGGAGGCGGGCAGCGAGCCCGTCGAGGGCCTGAACGGCAGCCCGGAGAGGCCCGCCGTCACCACGGACGCCGTGGAGCTCGCGCGTTCCGAATCCGTGGACGTCGTCGTCGAGGCGACAGGCGTACCCGAGGTCGGCGCCAGGGTGGCCTACGAGGCGATCCACAATGGCAAGCACGTGGTCATGCTCAACGTCGAGACCGATGTCACGGTCGGGGCGGTACTCGCGCGGATGGCAAAGAGCGCAGGCGTCGTCTACACAGGCTCCGCCGGCGACGAGCCGGGCGCGATCATGGAACTCTACGACTTCGCCCGCTCCCTTGGCTTCGACGTCATCGTAGCCGGCAAGGGCAAGAACAACCCCCTCGACGTATCGGCCACCCCCGAGTCGCTCGCAGAAGAGGCGGAGCAGAAGCGGATGAACCCCAAGATGCTCGCCTCCTTCGTTGATGGCACCAAGACCATGGTCGAGATGGCGGCCGTCGCCAACGCGACAGGCTTCTCCCCCGACACACCCGGGATGCACGGGCCTGAGGAGACCGAACCCAACCGCCTGGGAGAGGTCTTCAGCCTTGCCGACGAAGGCGGCCTCCTCTCCGGCTACCACAGCGTGGACTACGTGCGCGGGGTGGCCCCCGGCGTCTTCGTCGTCGTGCGCTCCGAGGAGGGACCCGTGCGCGAGACGCTGCGGTACCTGGGACAGGGCGCCGGACCCAACCACGTGTTCTACAGACCCTACCACCTCACGAGCCTGGAGACCCCGATCTCCGTCGCGCGCGCCGCCGTCTACGGCGAGCCAACCATAGTCCCCCTCCCTGCTCCCACGGCCGAGGTCGTGGCCGTGGCCAAGCGCGACCTGAAGGCCGGAGAGAAGCTCGCCGGGATAGGCTCCGCCGACTACTACGGACACGTGTACAGGGTCGAGGAGGCCACCGGCATGTTGCCGCTGGGGCTGGCGTCGGGGGCCCGCACCACCCGGCCCGTTGCCAGGGGCGAGGTCATAGCGAGATCCGGGGTAGAGCTGGCCGAAGGAAGTCTCGTGGTGGCGCTCCGGCGGCTCCAGGACACGGCGGCGATAGAAGGCTAGGCGGTGGCCCTCCGCTATCCCGTAGACCAGCGCACGCTCTCGGAGGAGGATCATGTGATCCTGAAGGTCCTCCACCTCTACTACGAGCACGATCTCACCCAGGCGGAGGTAGGCGCTCGCATGGGCTTCTCGCGCCCGAAGGTATCAAAGCTCATAGCCGAGGGGAAGGAGCGGGGCCTGGTAAAGATAGAGATCGCCGAGCCCGCCGACGATCTCGTACCGCTGGAGATATCCCTCGAGTACCGCTACGGGCTCCGCGAGGCCGTTGTGGTCGCGACGAGCGAGGACCGCGACACTATGGAGCTCTCGGCAGGACGCGCGGGCGCGGCGCTCCTCGCGAGAGTCTGTACCCCCGGGACCGTCCTGGGCATCTCCTGGGGCATCTCCATGCGCGCGCTTGCCGACGCTACGCCGCGCCGCGCCTTCCGCTGCAGCAAGGTGGTGCCGCTCGTGGGCGGCATGGGCAAGGCCCACACCCAGCTGCACTCGAACCAGGTGTGCGCCGACCTCGCGGAGAAGCTCGGAGCTGAATGCCTGCACCTGGCGGCCCCGGCGATCGCCCGGTCGTCGCGCAGCCGGGCCGAGCTCGTGGCCATGCCCGGCATAGGCGACACCCTTGAGGAGGGTGCGTCCTGCGACGTTGCCGCCGTTGGGATCGGAGGGATACTCCCCGGCTCGACCATGGTGGAAGCCGGGTACTTCACGTCGGAGCAGTTCCTGGGGCTCAAGGAACGCGGCATCGTGGGCGACGTGTGTTGCCACTTCCTCGACGCCGAGGGACGGACGCGCTACCCGGAGCTCTCCGAGAGGATCGTCGGCCTCACACCCGACGAACTGCGGGCCATAGACTATACCATCGGCATCGCCACCGGCGCCGAGAAAGCAAGGGGCGTCGCCGCCGTAGTCAAGGGCGGCTTCGTCGAGGCGCTGGTCTGCGACCGGGACCTCGCGCGGTCCCTGCTGGAGATCCCAGACCAGAGAGGAGCCGAGTGAAGGACTACGACGACAGGAGGCAGCTCCTGGAAACGATGCTCGAGATCCGGGCCTTCGACGAGAAGGTGGACGAGCTC
>JBJMIY010000333.1:0-6002 GCA_045806605.1 Rubrobacteraceae bacterium | reverse complement strand
CGGCCATCGCCAGGGAGGCCGGGGCCGTGGGCTTCGAGCAAATGCCCCGCGTCCTCTTGCCCGAGACGCCGGTTCTCGCTCAGCCTGACTCAGCCTGGTTCGAGCAGTACGGCGTGGCCGGGATACTCGCCCACCTCGGTGAGACCCTCAACGATACCCGAACCGTCGAGGGCGATCTGCGGCAGACGCTACCGGCAGCCCCGCCCCCGCCTGCGGACGGTTCGCGCCTGATCTTCGTCGTGGGCCGGGCGAGCGGTACGGAGGCCCTCTGCAGGGTGACGGACGCCGACGAGGAGATCTCCGGCGAGTGCCGGGTCCACCACTCTGAGAAGTTCGCCGCCCGGGTGGTGGAGGGAGGGTTCGTCGAGGCGGGCTCCCTGCTTGTCGTCGCCGGTTGCGGGCCGCAGGGCGGACCCGGCCTGGTACGCCTCGAACGGCTCTCTCGGGCCCTCAGGGAGAGCGGGCTCGAAGAGAGCATCACGGTCATGACCGACGGGCTGCCACCCAGGGATGCGCGAGGAAGGTGGGTCTCGCTCGTCTCGCCGGAGGCCAAGGCCGGGGGCGTCATCGGACGGCTCCGCAGCGGCGACTTCCTGCGGATAGACCTGCTGGAGGGCCGTATTCGTACCAGCGTCAAGGCCGGCGAGCTCGAGAACAGGGACCCATGCGAGTTGCCCGACCACGGCACAGCCGGTTACGCGGCCCGCTACGCCCGCTCGGCCCTCTCCGCCCTCGAAGGAGCGGGGTTTGGCTGAGGCGCCGTCCGGCTTCCACCTGAGCGGTCTCTACGTTTACCCCATCAAGTCCTGCGGTGGCATCGCCGTAATGGAGTCGAACGTGGACGAGCGTGGCCTGCGCCATGATCGGCGCTGGATGCTCGTGGATGAAGCCAACCAGTTCATCTCGCAGCGCAAGTTCCCGCGCATGGCTTTGATCGGCGTCCGAATCGACCCCGATGGCCTCGTCGTGAGCGGGCCCGACATGCCTTCCCTCCAGGTGCCTTTCGCGCCGCCGGACGGTACACCGCTGCGCGCGCGGGTCTGGGACGACATCGTGGAGACCCTTCCGGTCGGCGTCGACGCGGACCGCTGGTTCAGCGAGTTTCTAGGCGTGAGGTGCAGGCTCGTCCATCTACCCGAGGGTTCGGCGCGTCCGGTGGACCAGGCCTACGGCAGGGCGGACGACCAGGTAGGTCTCGCAGATGGCTTCCCCTTCCTGCTCATCTCCGAAGGCTCCCTGGCCGAGCTCAACGCCAGGCTGGAGCGGTCCCTGCCGATGGACCGCTTCCGCCCCAACCTGGTAGTAAGGGGCTGTGCTCCCTTCGCCGAGGACGGCTGGAGGGTGGTGCGCATCGGCCCCATAACCCTTCGCGTGGTCAAGCCGTGCGCGCGTTGCGCCATTACCACCGTGGACCAGAGAACCGCGGCCAGGGGTAAAGAACCGCTGCGTACGCTCGCCACGTTTCGAAGGAGCGGCACCAAGGTCCTCTTCGGACAGAACCTGATCCACGATGAGACAGGCATCTTGCGTACGGGCGACCCCGTGGAGGTGATCACATGCTCTTCGCCAGGCTAAAAGCAACACTTTGTAAATTAGCTGCGCCATCATGTAGCCATCAGGAGCGATAGTTAATAGAATAGGCGTGAGTTGTCCGCTGCAAGAGAGGAAGCCTCCCAACCTATGATGCACAAATACCGTCTTATGTCGCCTGGTCCGACTCCCATACCGCCGGAGGTCTCGGCAGCTGGAGCGCTACCCATAATCCACCACCGGACGCCGGAGTTCGGCGAGGTCTTCACGCGGGTCAACGAGAACCTGAAGAAGGTCTTTCTGACCGGGAACGACATCTTCACCTACGCGGCGAGCGGGACTGGGGCTTTCGAGGGGGCGATCCAGAACCTCTTCTCTCCGGGCGAGAAGGTCCTGGTTGTCAATAACGGCAACTTCGGCAACCGCTGGGTCAAGATGAGCCGGGCCTTCGGCCTCGAGGTGACAGAGCTGAAGTACGACTGGGGCGCGAAGGCGGACAACGACGAGGTTGCCGGGGCGCTGGCCCATGACCCGGAGATCAAGGCCGCCATTTGCGTCCTCTCCGAGACCTCGACGGGCACCGTCAACGACATCGAGGGCTTCGCCCGCGCGGCTGAGAACGTGATATCCATAGTTGACGCGGTCTCCGGGCTCGGGGCGTGCCCTTTGAGGACGGACGAGTGGGAAGTGGACGTTGTCGTCGCGGGGAGCCAGAAGGCGCTCATGACGCCGCCGGGGCTAGGCTTCGTCAGCGTGAGCGAGAGGGCGATGCGGGCGCACCAGGAGTCGACTATGCCTCGCTTCTACTTCGACTGGACGGCGGCGCAGACGGCGTATGCCAAGGAGCCCTCCCAGCCGGCCTGGACGCCTGCTGTAAGCCTCATCATCCAGCTCGACGTCGCGTTGCAGCAGCTCCTCGAGGAAGGCGTCGAGAACGTCTTCGAGCGCCACGTCCTGCTCGGCCGTGCCGCGCGCGCCGGCATCAAGGGCATGGGCCTCAACCTGTTCGGGCCGGACGAAGACCTGAACTCGGCTGTGACGGCTGCCTGGGTTCCCGAAGGGATAGACGGCAAGCAGTTCGTCAAGATGCTCTTCAGGGAGCACGGGATACAGGTCGCGGGCGGGCAGGGCGAGATGGCGGGAAAGATCTTCCGCATCGGCCACTGCGGCTACTTCGACGCCTACGACATCATCGCCACGATAGCGGCCGCCGAGCTCGCGCTGGAGTCGCTCGATTACCCTGTAGAGCTTGGCAGGGGCGTCGGTGCCGCCCAGCGCGTCTTCTCGAAGAGCGGGGTGGCAGCTTGAAGGTACTCATAACCGAGAAGCTCGCCGCCCCCGGCGTCGAGCTGCTCAAAGAGGACTTCGAGGTCGACGTACTACTCGACCTCGGCTCCGGGGAGCTTCTGGAGCGGATAGGCGAATACGACGGCCTCATTATCCGCAGCGCGACGAAGGTCACCGCCGAGGTCATAGAGCGGGCACAGAACCTCAAGGCCATCGGGCGGGCCGGCATCGGGGTGGACAACATAGACATAGAGGCGGCTACCAAGCGCGGCGTCCTGGTAGCCAACGCGCCCGAGAGCAACACGGTAGCCGCCGCCGAGCACACTCTGGGTCTTATGCTCGCCGCGGCGCGGCGCATCCCGGCCGCTGACAGCTCTCTGCGGGAGGGTGAATGGAAGCGGAGCGCCTTCAAGGGCGTCGAGGTCTCGGAGAAGACGCTGGGTCTCGTTGGCCTGGGTCACGTCGGGGCCATCGTCGCGCGGGGTGCTGCGGGGATGGGTATGCGCGTGCTCGCATACGACCCTTACGTCTCGGAGGATAGGATGCGCTCGATGAACGTGGATAGGGCCGAGAGCCTGGACGAGGTCTTCGAGAGCTCGGACTTCATCTCGCTGCACGTGCCCCGCACCCCGCAGACCGCGGGCATGGTTGACGCGGGCGCCCTGGAGAAGATGAAGCCTACAGCCTACCTCATCAACGTCTCGCGCGGCGGCATCGTGGACGAGATGGCCCTGTACAACGCGCTCAAGGACAGGACCATCGCGGGGGCCGCGCTCGACGTGTTCGCCACGGAACCGACGACCGATTCGCCGCTCTTCTCGCTCCCGAACGTCGTGGTGACGCCGCACCTCGGGGCGAGCACGGCCGAGGCGCAGGACCGGGCCGGCGTCACCGCGGCCGAGCAGGTCGCGATCGCGCTTCGGGGCGCGGTGCCGATGCACGCCATAAACGCCCCTGTCCCTGTCGGCGAGGGGGCCGAGTTCGTCGCGCAGTTCTCGGGCCTCTGCGAGGTACTTGGGAGCCTCCTCTACCAGCTCACCGACAGGCCGGGGAACGTACTCAGGATCGAGTACACGGGTGAGATCGCCGGCTACGACACTCGCCTCCTCGACGTCTCGGCCCAGAAGGGCCTCCTCGCGCCGATGGTCTTCGAGCCCCTCAACTACGTCAACACACCCGCGCTCGCGCGAGACAGGGGTCTCAAGGTGGAGACCTCGCGGGTCTCCGAGAGCGCCGACTACACCAGCCTCGTCGTACTCAGGCTCGAGGACGACAGGGGGGAGAACGTGGTGAGCGGGACGCTGGTGGGACCCCGGATGCAGCCCCGGCTCGTCGAGGTCATGGGCTTCGACATGGACATCGTGCCCGAGAAACACATGCTCTTCATCCGCAACGAGGACGTGCCAGGCATGATCGGGAAGCTCGGCACCATCCTGGGCGAGCACGGCATCAACATCGGGAACATGGCCGTGGGGCGTGGCGAGCCCGGCTCCCGCGCGGCGATGGCCGTGACCGTGGACGAGCCCGTCTCCGAAGAGGTCCTCAAAGCCCTGCTGAATACTCCAGGCTTCAACCAGGCCCGGGCTGTGTCGCTGTGATGTCCTCCCTGGAGGACATACTCGACCGCTACAGGCCCTACGGCCCGACCTACAGGCCCGGCGACAAGGCGCCCTTCTCCGGCACCTACGTGTGCGACAGGGGTACCATGCTCCCCCCCGTGCGCGTCCAGCTCTCCAGAGGCGAAGAGTTCCCTGAGGCAGAGGGCCTGGGACCACACACCCGATGGCAGGGCACTAACATACAGGCGTAGGCTTCAGGTGACGGGAAGCTTTGCACCTTAGGTGGTCCGTCGGGTGCTAGAATCTTGCCTCTAGGACCTTCGTAGGAGGCATGAGGTGGGCAAAAAAGGTGGCGGGCTCGGGACGACGCTAGTTCTGGCTCTCGTTATCGTCGTGGTTGGCGTTGGATTGGGCTTCGCTCTCAGCACCCAGGGCTTCATGGAGCGCTTGCCCGTAATAGGACCTTTGTTCTACGAGGAGGAGCCGGCGCAGACCACTACGGGACCGGTCGTGGTGGAGGGTGTCCAGGACCTCAACCGGCTCGCGACCGTACGCTGGAGGGAGTCCGTGATCGTCACCAGGGAGAGCGGCGGAACGGAGCTGGAGAGGTTCCTGGCCGGGGAGAAGGTCTTGCTCGTCGCGACCGGAGACGTGGAGGCCGGCGTGGACCTGGCTTCGCTGGGGCGCGACGACGTGAAGGTGAACGGAGAGAGGGTAACGATTCGTCTTCCGGAGCCCGAGATCCTCTCCGTCAGCCTCGACGAGCAGAAGACCGGCGTCTACGATCGGGACTTCGGCCTGCTGAACCTCCGCCCCGACGATGATCTGGTCGAGCAGGCCCGCGCCGCGGCGGTGGACAGGATAGAGCAGGCCGCCCGCGACGAGGATATCCTGGATCAGGCCGAGCAGAACGCTGAAGATAGCATCCGGGCTTTCGTCAGCACTCTGGGTTTCGAGGAGGTGCGGTTCGAGTAGGCCCGCCGCTCCCTGCCGCCGGAGGTGCTTTAAATGAGATTGATCGACCGGGGATTACTTCAGGCTGGTCATGGCGCTCGGATAGGGCAGATGGCGCGGTTAGCGAAGCTTCGAACCAGCCTCTGACTATCCTTCGGGGTCGTAGCCAAGGTTCGGGGCGAGCCACCTCTCAGCTTCTTCGAGCGTCATGCCCTTTCGCGCGGCGTACTCTTGAGCCTGATCCCGCCCTATCTCGGCGACGCCGAAGTAGGTGGACTCGGGGTGGGAGAAATAGTAGCCGCTGACAGCCGAGGGCGGGAACATCGCGCAGCTCTCGGTGAGGGTGACGCCTGCGTTTTTCTCCACCTCGAGTAGCTCCCAGATGGTACGCTTCTCGGTGTGCTCGGGGCAGGCCGGGTAGCCGGGAGCGGGCCGGATGCCGCGGTACTCCCCCCGGATCAGGGCGTCGCTTACCTGAGCTTCGTCGGTCGCGTTGCCCCAGAACTCCTTGCGAACCCTCTCGTGCAGGTGCTCGGCGAGCGCCTCGGCGAGTCGGTCGGCCAGCGCCTTGACCATGATGGCATTGTAGTCGTCGTGCTCCTCCTCGAAGCGCCGCGCCGCCTCCTCCGCGCCAAGACCCGCGGTAACCGCGAACAGACCGACGTGATCTTC
>JBJMIY010000332.1:0-4532 GCA_045806605.1 Rubrobacteraceae bacterium | reverse complement strand
GGAAGCGCTCCTCGCTCTGGCGGAGGATCTCCTGGGTCCGCCCGGACGACCCGCCGAAGTCGGACGGTCGCATCGACACCTTCGCATCACCTCCAATACGGCCAGGTCCTATTTTTACACAGGATTGGGACGGGCACCGTGCTGGCTCCGTGTAGGATTATAGAGCCACTCCTACAGGCTCCCGTGGCGCTCCAGCTGCTCGACCAGCCATCTCGCCGTCCGCTGCATAAGCCCCAGGTCGCGCTCCCTGAGCCACGGGTCGGGCTCGTGGCTGACGCAGCACAGCGTGCCGTAAAGGCTCCCGTCCGAGAGCACCAGGGGCACCGCGCAATAGGATCCTATGTCCGCCTCGCTGGTCACCCTGAGGTCCTTCGTCGCGTCCTCGTTCTTCGCGTCAGGGACCACCTGCGGGATGCGCCCGTCCAACACCCGCTTACAGTAGGATTCGTCGATCGGGAAGCTTTCGCCCTCTCCCCAGCCGAAGGATTCTGCGTCCCCCTCCACGGCCCGAAAGACGAGTTGGTCCTCGGAGAACTCCGAGACGAAGGCGACATCCATCTGGAGAGCCTCCCTGACATTGCGAAGCATGTTCTCTATGGCCGCGGGTGGCTGGTCGCTCATGCCGCACCTCCTCACCTTCCTCTCCTACATCTGTACCCTCTCCCTCGCACCTCTCAACATGCCCGGTCAGCTATCAGCCGAGAGTGGCCTCCCACCGCTCGATCGCCCGCAGGCATTGCTCCATGTCTGGTACGAGGGCGACGCGCACGTAGCCCTCGCCGCCTGGCCCGAACGAGCTGCCCGGCGCCACGACGATGCCCTCCTCCATGAGGCGCAGGGCGTAGGCCTCGTCATCGCCGTCTGGCACCACGACCCAGAGGTAGAAGCTCGCTTCGGTGCGCAGGTAGTCGAGGCCAGCCTTTTCGAAGAACGCGGTGAAAATATCCCGCTTCTCTCCGAAGATCCGTCTTCGCTTCTCTACGTGGGTATCGTCGGACCAGGCCGCGGTCGCGGCGTCCTGCACGAAGGATTGGGTGGCGACGCCGACGGAGGGACGGAGCTTGGCGAGGGCGGAGATGAGTTCGGGGTCCCCCGCCATCATCGCGGAGCGGTAGCCCGTCATGCCGCTTCGCTTGGAGAGGGAGCAGAAGGCTAGCGTGCGCTCTTTCGTTACCTCCAGGATGGAGGGCGGCGGCTCCCCTGAGTAGACGTCGTTGTAGCACTCGTCGGAGAAGAGGAGTACATCGTGCTCTCGGCAGAATCCGGCCACCCTTTCGAGGTACTCGTAGGAGGCCGTGGCGCCCGTGGGGTTGTGGGGGTAGTTGATCCAGAGTATCCGCGTGCGTTCGGCGTCTATCGCCTCGGGCTGCAGTAGGAAACCGTTCTCCCATTTCAGCTCCACGGGCAGGGCCTCGCCGCCAGAGAGCAGCGTGCCCCGCTCATAGACAGGGTAGCCGGGCGTGCCGTAGGCGACGCCGCGCCGCTCGTGCGAGGGGTGCAGGAAGGCTAGAGGAGCGTGGAAGATCGCCTCTTTGGAGCCGGTCGCGGGCAGGACCTCCGCCTCGGGGTCGAGCGCGACGCCATTGCGCCGCTCCATCCAGCCGGCGAAGGCTTCGCGCAAGCTCCTCTTGCCTTGAGTACGCGGGTACTGGCTCACCTCGGGGACGCCGTCTACGAGGGCCCGTTTTATCTTCGGGTCCGTCGGCTCGCGCGGGTCGCCCGTGCCGAAGTCGAAAAGCTCGACGCCTCTCTCTCTAACCTCGCGCCGGCGCTCCTCCAGGCGGAGCAGGGGGTAAGCGCCGCCCCTCTCCAGTGCGGGGTTCAGCAGGAGAGGCGGGAGGGACGTGCGGCCGAGCCTGCGCCGGCCCTTCATGGTGTTGTCGCGCCGGGTTCCGGCACGCGGTATATTCCCTCTACCTCGCTTGCAGGAGCAAGCAATATAGCACTTCTTAAGGGGCCGCGAAGCGGGGAAAGAAGGAGGTAGACCCTTGGACGAATTCCACCACGAGGCCGGCGTCCTCCGTTGCGAGGACGTGCCGCTCTCCGAGATAGCAGAGGGCGCGGGGACGCCGGTCTACGTCTACAGCTACGGTGCTCTGGAGAGGGCGTACAGGGAGCTGGACGAGGCTTTTTCGGGCCTGGATCACATGGTCTGCTACGCGGTGAAGGCGAACGGGAACCTGGCTGTCCTGCGCGCCCTGGCGTCCTTCGGGGCGGGGGCCGACATCGTCTCCGTCGGCGAGCTCTACCGCGCTATGCGCGCCGGGTTCGACCCGAAGAGGGTCGTCTTCGCGGGGGTCGGCAAGACCGAGAGAGAGCTCATGGCGGGCCTTGGAGAGCGCATATTGCTCTTCAACGTCGAGTCGGCCTCGGAGCTCGAGCACCTCGACCGTCTGGCCAGCAGGCACGGCAAGCGGGCGCGCGTCGCGTTGAGGGTCAACCCGGACGTGGACGCCGGGACCCACGAGCACGTCGCCACCGGAAGGGCATTCGATAAGTTCGGCATCCCCGTTGACGAGGCGCTCGCGCTCGCAGATCGGGTGGGGCAGTACAGGAGCGTTGACCTCATTGGGGTTCACCAGCACATAGGATCCCAGATCACCAAGCTCGCTCCCTTCACCGAGTCCGTCGAGAAGAGCGCCCAGCTGGTAGAGGAGCTCAAGAACCGCGGCTTCGATATCAGATACTTCAACATGGGCGGTGGATTGGGCATCCGCTACAAGGACGAAGAGGCTCCCAGCCCTGAAGAGCTCGTCGCGGCCGTCCGCCCGACGCTCGAAGCGACGGGGACGAAGATCCTGTGCGAGATGGGCCGCTACATCGCCGGTGGGGCCGGCGCCCTCCTGACCCGCGTCATATACCGCAAGAAGAGCGGCGAGAAGGACTTCATAGTAGCCGACGCGGGGATGAACGACCTCCTGCGTCCCAGCCTCTACGACGCCCACCACGAGGTGCGCGCGGTGAGCGAGGACGGCTCGGTCGCCAACGCCGACCTGGTCGGCCCGGTGTGCGAGAGCGGCGACTACCTCGCCCGCGACCGCGAGCTGCCCGACGCAAGGGAGGGCGACCTGCTAGCCGTCATGTGCGCCGGCGCCTACGGCTTCTCGATGGCCTCCAACTACAACTCCCGTCCCCGCCCCGCCGAAGTCCTCGTCATGGGAGACAGGTGGGCCGTAGTGCGCGAGCGCGAGGGCCACGCCGACCTGGTGAAGGGCGAGCTCGTCCCGGCTTTCCTGTAGGAGCGTGCTCCGGGGCTAAAAGGTGATGCTTCGCGCCCGCCGAGTCCGACCACTCTCGAGCGCCTGCAGGACTAGACCTGGCGGCGGTTGAGCAGCAGTGGTGAGAGCCACGCGCTACGTCGCGCCAGCAGCGCGTCCAGGGAGAGGTCTTTGGCGGCCGCGCTGAGCAGGATCACGACCGAGAGCAAAGCCACCACCACGTTGATGGTGAGGAGTTCGGGTGCCCCGAGGCCCGTGCCGAGCCTAACGCCGCCCTGGGAGAGGATGATGACGATGCTCAAGCCAACGCTGCCTAATGCGGCAAGGTTGGTGAGGAGGCCCAGGATCAGGGCCACCCCCAGCGCCAGCTCCCCGGCGCGCATCAGCTGCGCGAATAGCTCGGCGTTCGGGATGACTGTGCTCCGCATGAACTCCTGGAAGAAGGGAGGCGCCTGCGAGACGAAGCCCCCGGCCTGGAGGCTGGCCGCGAACTGCTGCGGGAACTCCGGGTTCAGCAGCTTCTCTATGGCGCCGTTGAGCCAGACGGCCCCGACCAGTACGCGCACCCACACCATGCCGTTCACCGTCAGGCTCCTCTCCGAGCTTCCATGGCACCTATATTCTACGAATACGCGCGCTCGCGACGGAGGGATGGAGAACCACGGCCTCGCCGCCTGCGTATTAAGCTATGTCGTAGCCGACGAAGGGAGCATAGTGGAAGAGAAGATATCGCGCGGAAGGTTCATACGCCTCGGGACCGCGCTGGGCGTGAGCGCCGCCAGCGCCTCCGTGCTCGCCGCTTGCGGCGGCAGTAGCGAATCCGGTGGTGGTGGGTCCGGTGGCGGATCCGATGGCCGCTCTGGCGGTGGGTCCGGTAACGGGTCTGGCGGCGGTGGATACGGCGGGAATGCGGGCGGCGGTTCGAAGAAGCCCAAGGCTCCAGGCGGGAAGGCGATAGCCGAGACGTCAGAGGTGGCCCCGGGTTCTGCACTCCAGTTCAAGGACTCGGGGAGCCCTGCGGTGCTCGTGCACCTTGACAACGGGGACTTCGTGGCCTACTCGGCGGTCTGCACGCACCAGGGCTGCACCGTCGCCTACAAGAACGGGGAGCTCGCGTGCCCCTGCCACGGCTCTGTCTTCGACCCGGCGAAAGGCGCGGAGGTCGTGGCCGGCCCCGCCCCGCGGCCCCTGCCGGAAATACCGATCAAGATCAGCGGCGGAGAGGTGTTTATGGCCTGATTGCCCTTCGGCAATCAAGCCAGCACGCTGCCCGGCTTGCAGCCGGACAGCTTGTCAGCACGCCGCCTTGGGCTT
>JBJMIY010000331.1:0-3160 GCA_045806605.1 Rubrobacteraceae bacterium | reverse complement strand
AGAGAGAAACTTAGAAAGTGGCTTGGCAGAGAGAAACTTAGAAAGTGGCTTATCTAGCGAAAAAGGCGCAGAGGCGCCGGGGCTACCTTTTACTTATTTATGGACCTGATAAAGGTGACGATAAAGACCGCGGAGATCAACATCAGCCCCCCAGCGGCGACGAGCCCCAGAGAGACGAAGAAGATGGTGCCGGCGCTGGCCTCCGGTCCCCAGGTCTTGGTCGCCCACACGAAGGCGAAAAGCGAGGCGAAGAACGTCAGGAGGATCAGGATCATGCCTCCGGGGAGGTCCCGGATCTGGATCGCCGCCTTCTCGACGGTGTACGCGAGGCGCCCCCTGGTGGGATATCCCGTCTCCCGCACGCTCTCGATGGCGCGCCGGAACTCCGGCTCACCAGCTAGCCCGATGACCCGCGAGAGGTAGTAGGCCTCGGCCGGGGACTTGCCCATCCTCATCAGCCCGAGGTAGTTGCGCCGGTACAGTTCAACGGCGCCCGAGTGGGGCGAGGCGAGCTGCTTCAGGAAGGCGTGGGTGTCGAGGCGGGTGGCATAGCGACGGGCCTCCTGCTGTGCGGCGCGGGCCCCACGCCCGCCCCGGCGCCCGGAGGACCGGACCGCTATCTCAGAGACCTCGAGGAAGAACATCTCGCGGGAGAACTCGATGGCGCTCTGGCGCTCGCGCCTTCGGGAGGAGATCTCCGTTCTGATGCCGCGCGAGCGGTACTCCTCGCGCCTCAGGCGGTAGACCTGCTCCTGGTAGAAATCTTTCTCCGGGAGGGAGGAGGCCGCGTCCCGCAGCCTGTAGGCCTCCTCGAGCGTCTCCGGGATCCTTCGCTCTTCCATCGCTTAAGTTCTTACCCCACGCTCACGATCTTACGTACCCTCGGACCGTGAATGATACCACGACAACGATACTCATTACCCCTCTACCGGCCCTCCAGACGGCCTGTATCTTCGCCCTCATCGCGCTCCCACAGCGAGTAGAACAATCCGCCGCCGCGCACCCGCACGTCCAGGTGCCCTCCCTCGGCGAGCTCCTTGAGCATCCGGTCGGCCTCCATCACCGAGAGCGAGGTCTCCATCGCCGCCTGAGCCGGACTCAACTCGCCATACTCCCGTAAAGCTCCCAGAAGCTCCCGTTCCTTGCTGTTCCCGGTCGGGATCTCTGCCCTCCCTTCTCCCTCAGAGAGCCCCGCGATGCCCCTGACCAGCAAGCCGAAGGCCGGGAATATGGTCCAACCGAACACGAAGATGAGCCACCAGAAGCTAGAGAATAACGTGAGCACAGCCACCCCGGCTAGCGCAACGGGAATCAGTACCGCCAGAGCAGTCGTAAGCTGCGCCCGCGGGCTCATGCTGTTCACGTCGAGCCCGAAGAAGTCGTCGGGGTCGTGGCCACCGCGTCGCCTATCAATGCGGCTATCGCGGCGTTGCTCGGGGCTGTGATCCGGTCTCTTCTCCAAGGAGGTGCCTCACCCCAGAATATACCAGCACGAGGTGCGGCGGACCACGGTCGTCAATGGCACGGAACACCGAAAATGCTACCCTCTCGGAAGGTAGGAGAAAGGACTTGCGAGGATGGACTTGAGAGAGCACGTGAACAGCAAGAGAGACGCCCTCCTTGGCGAGCTCGAGGAGTTCCTGCGGATGCCCTCGATCTCCGCCCGAAAGGATGACGGCGCGGGCTTCCGCGAGTGCGCAGAATGGGTGGCGGGTAAGCTCGATGAGGCCGGCGCCAGAGCTACGATCATGGAAACCGAAGGACACCCCGTAGTCTACGCCGAGGCCGGCGAGGGAGACAGGACCCTCCTCTCTTACGGCCACTACGACGTGCAGCCCCCCGAGCCGCTGGAGCTCTGGGAGAGCAAGCCTTTCGAGCCCACGGTCCGCGACGGTAGGCTGTATGCTCGCGGCGTCGCCGACGACAAGGGCGACGTCCTGGCCCGCATCCAGGCTCTCAGGCTCTACCAGGAGGAGCATGGCCCCCTTCCCTTCAAGCTCAAGTTCTTCATCGAAGGCGAAGAGGAGATCGGCAGCCCCAACCTGGCCCCCTTCGTGCGTGCCAACGCCGAGCTGCTCGCGGCGGACGCCTGCCTGTGGGAGGGCTCGATGAAGGACGGGTCGGGCCGGCCTATGATCTACTGCGGCACCAAGGGTGTCGCTTACGTCGAGCTGCGCGCTAAAGGCGCCTCCTACGACCTCCACAGCATGTACGGCAACATCGCCCCCAACCCTTCCTGGCGCCTCATCCAGGCCCTCAGGACGCTAAAGGACGAGGACGGCAACGTTACCCTCGACAGGCTCGACGAGCTCGCCGATGAACCCTCCGAGAAGGACCTGGAGGCGATAAGGAATATCCCGTTCGATGCGGAGGAACTGAAAAAGTCCTGGGGCGTGGAGTCCTTCGACCGCGACCTCTCGGGCGAAGAAGCATTGAGAGAGATGCTACTCGAGCCCTCGGCCAACATCGCCGGCTTCATGTCCGGCTATACAGGCCCGGGCTCGAAGACCATCGTCCCGTCAGAGGCCTTCGTGAAGATGGACTTCCGGCTCGTCGTAGGCCAGAGCCCTGGGCAGGTGGTCGAGTTGATCCGGTCCCACCTGAGGAAGCGCGGCTTCGAGGACATAGAGGTCGTCGAACTGCACGGGGTCGAGGCGGCCAAGACGCCGGTGGATTCCCCTGTAGTACAGACGGCCGTCGAGACGTGGCGAGACCTCGGGCACGAGGACGCGGTCGTCTATCCCACGATCGGGGGTAGCGGGCCCACCTCGCTCATCGCCACGGAGCTCGGGATACCGACCATCATGACGGGGAGCGTCGCGAACACCGACAGCCGCCTCCACTCGCCCAACGAGTGGGTGAGGCTCGACGACTATTACGAAGCGATAAGCTACTTCGCCCGCTTCTTCGAGAGGTTCGGCGGCTGATGGAGAGACCCCGGGGGCTCGACCTTCCGGAGCGCGTGCGGCACAACATCGCGGCCGCCGTCGCTTCGCGAGGCGTGCAGGCGCGGGTGATCTCCACCCGCGGTCGCGACTCGATGCGTCCCCCCCGGGGCCACATAATCGTCGCCGCAGAAAGGGAGGCCATAGCCGCCGTCCGCGGGCCGGCCCGCGTCTTGCGCCGGCTCGAGTTTTACAGGACCTTCTACGGTCCCGTC
>JBJMIY010000330.1:0-2934 GCA_045806605.1 Rubrobacteraceae bacterium | reverse complement strand
AAGTAGTAGGAGCGCAAGTGGTAGGTCAGCTTTATCGGGTAAGCGTTCATTCCCCTAGAGTCACTCTCCCCTCTCTCCCGAGTGCGGGTATTCTACCTTCGGCAGCGACGTCGGGTAAGGAGGTCGAGGTGGAGGATGGTTTTCAGCACGCTACGCCCTTCGGGCTCCGCTTGTCAGCACGCTTCGGGCCTTTAGAAGGCCCTCGCTTCTCAGCACGTCGCCTCTCTCCGGTCGGCGGCTTGTCGGCAATCGAGCTTTTGTTTTGGGAGGCGCGGGTTCTCTCGAGTTCTTGCAGGGATCGCTTATTGTAAAATTTGGTGCATCTTTTCCGGGCTGCGGCACCCCCGGAGCGGGGGATGTAACATTTTCCGGTATGGCCGCCATCCTGAGATCCGCGCTCTCCATGTCGGTGGCGACCACGCTCTCGCGCATCACCGGCTACGCCAGGACTATGGTCCAGGCCGCCGTTCTCGGCACAGGCGCTGTGGCGAACGCCTACACCCTCTCGAACGCCCTCCCGACCCAGCTCTACGAGCTCTTCATGGGAGGGCTGCTCTCCTCCATATTCGTTCCCCTGCTCGTAGAACGCCTCACGCGGTACGGGGAGGACGACGCCCGCCGGCTCACCAACGCGCTGCTCACGGCGATCCTGCCGTTCCTCGGTTTCGTGGTCCTCGTCGCCTGCGTCTTCGCCGGCCCGCTCGTCAACCTGGTAACCGCCTGGAGTCCGGCCGAGGGCTTCTCCCGCGAGGAAGCACGAGAGGCGACCTCGCTCGCGGTGCTGCTCTTCAGGGTGTTCGCGCTGCAGATCCTTTTCTACGGCGTCGGCGCCGTGGCGACTGGCGTACTGAACTCCCACAGGCGCTTCTTCCTCCCTACCTTAGCCCCCGTACTGAACAACCTCTTCGTCATAGCCTCCTTCGCAGCCTACGCCGTGATCGTCGGGAGCAGCCCGATGGCAGCGATCTACGTTCTCGCCTCCGGGACGACGCTCGGGGTCGCGGTGATGTCGCTCGTGCTCGTCCCGCCTGCCTGGCGGCTCGGCTACAGGCCGAAGGTGACTTTCGGGCATCCCGCCCTGCTCGCGGCACTACGACTTGCCGCTCCCGTGCTCATCTTCACGGCGGCGACAGTAGGCGTGCAGATGGCCGTCAACCTCTTTGGATCCCGCTTCGGCGGCGTCGAGAAGCTCTACTACGCTTTCGTCATCTTCCAGCTCCCTTACGGCGTCTTCGTCGTCGCGATAGCCACAGCCCTCGTACCCGAGCTCTCGGAGCGCTTCACCCGCGGCGACCCTGACGGTTTCCGCGAGAACCTCTCCTTCGGGCTCAGGATGACCGCCTTCGTCGCGGTCCCGGCCTCCGTCATGCTCGTCGTCCTCGCGGAGCCCATAGTCGGCCTGCTCTATGAGCGCGGCAGCTTCACTCGCCAGGATACTGCGGAGGTCGCCGCTCTACTTGCCGCCTTCGGCGTCGGCCTGCTCGGCTACGCATTCTCCTTCGTGCTCGCCCGCTCTTTCTACTCGCGCCAGAATGCGAGGACACCCGCGCTCCTGAACGCCGGGCTCCTGGCGCTGTACGTAGCGCTCGCCTTCACGCTATCGCGAACGATGGAGCTGGCCGGCGTCGCGCTCGCGTTCTCCATAGCCTACGCCGTCCTCGCCCTCGCCCTGCTCGCGGCTATGAGAGGCGAGATAAAGCGGCTGGATGGGCGACAGCTACTGTGGTCGTTGGTAAAGATTTTCGCGGCCGGAGCTGCCATGTACGGCGTCGCCCGAGGAGGTCTCTGGCTCATGGGGGCAGGGGACGGGCTCGTGGATAGCGCGGTAGTTTTGATCTCCGTCGGTGGTGCCGCGCTCGCGACCTACTCCGGAACGTCGCTTCTGCTCAAGGTCGAAGAGCTCGGATCTGCAGCCACGCTACTGCGCAAGCGTTCGGCGAGCGCTTAGAAGATCTAAGCGTGTGGTCCAGGAAGGAGGGCACACTTGGAGGAGAGGATCGGCCCCTCTCCATGGTCGATATCTTCGAGCCGCTCACCGAGCAGGAGATAGCGCAGCTCGACGGACCGCTTCCCGACCGCCACCTCGAATGGGGCCAGATCTACTACGGTCCGGGAGACCAGACCGAGAATCTAGTTGTTCATATTCCGACCCCTGATGGCCAGATACCGGTTGATCTCATATTCGGCCCTGGGGCTTTCGAGCACCACATACTTATAGCGGCGGCGCAACCCCAGAACCCTCAGTACGTACATTAGAATAGACACGATGAGAGGAGTAACCCGATGACCGAAGAGCAGAGAAACTACGGCGTCGAGCCGGAGCCCGGAGGGCCGGGAAGGTCGGAGCCCGACGGATCGAGGCTGAGGAGCACCCACACCAACTCGACCATTAGCCCGAACGACGAGAGGACCTGGTCGGTCCTGGCCCACCTCTCGGTGTTCTTGAACCTCTTCACCGGATTTCTGGGTCCGGTGGCGGCGCTCGTGATCTGGCTGATGTACAAGGACAAATCTTCCAGGGTCTCCTTCCACGCCCTGCAGTCCTTGTGGTACCAGCTCGCCTGGATGGTGATTCTGGCCGTAGGCTGGACGGTGGCGGGCATCCTGACAGTCGTGCTGATCGGCTTCCTGCTCTTCCCGGTGATGATAGTGGCAACCCTGGTGCCCTTTGTGCACATGGGATATGCTGCCTACAAGGTCAGCCAGGGAGTGGACTACCGCTACCCCTTCGTGGCGGATCTGATCGACGAGAACCGCCCGGCCAACACCGTATAGGCCAAATCACAAGGAGGCGGCGTGCTGTGCATAAGGAGTACTCCTTATGCACAGCACATCAGTGTTGTCTTTTTGGCAGGTTCTCCGCCCACAGATTCCACAGACCTTGCCGCTCTTGCAGGCCCTCGCGGTCGCTGCCCTTCACCTTTATCCTCACCC
>JBJMIY010000329.1:0-4816 GCA_045806605.1 Rubrobacteraceae bacterium | reverse complement strand
TGAGTAGCACCAGCGCCGCGGTGCGCTCCGGGTGCGCTAGCGCCCAGTCTATCGCCGGCGGGGATGGACCGCTTTTTCGAAGAGGCGGCCGAGGGCCGCATGCCGCTGCAGGCAAAGCCGGCAGGCTCGGAGGTCTGGGAGAAGTTCGCGGCCTTTAGCGAGAAGTACGGCTACGAGTTCGCGGAGCTCCCGCCAGAGCGGTAGTCAGCACGTTCCAGCCGGTACAGCTGGATCGCGTTTCCGCGTAGCATCCTCTCGCCTGCGGCCTCGGCTTCGGGGATGGTCAACTCTGCGTGCGCCACAAGCTCCTCGAGCGCCTGCCCGATCACACGCCGCCCGTCCATGGCGCTCATCCAGTGGATCTCCGGCACGCCTATGCCGTCGGAGCTGTAGAGAAGCTTGGAGATCGGGGCGACGCCGAGCGCCTGGTGGGTGAAGGAGAACATCTCGGCGTAGCCGAGAAGCGGAATGCCGTACGAGAGGTCGAGGTAGACGTTCCCGTAGACGGCGGCAAGGTAGCCGCCCTCCCTGGTGTACGGGTAGCATTCGTGCAGCAACACCACGGGCATGCTCCGGTAGCCCGGCTCCTCGAGGACTGCGCGGAGGTGCAGCGGGTTCCCGAGCCGGAGGTCAGTGTCGGCGTCGCCATAGCCGCAGTGGAACTGGACAGGCACCTCCTGCCGGGCCGCTTCAGCGAAAGCCACGTGCAACAGCGTGTCCAGCAAGGGCTTGTGAGCCAGCCGCGCCGAGCCATCCCGGCGGTACTCGCGCAACGAGGCCTCCGCCTCCTCGTCCGTCCACTCCCGGATAGCCAGCCCCGTGCGGTAAGCGGCGATGCTCTTGAGCGCCACGTAGCCCTGAGCCCGCACGTCGTCGAGCGCCGCCGCGAGCGCGTCTTTCACATCTTGCAGGGAGCCATGCTCGGAGAGGAGACGCTGCATCAGGACCTCGAGTCGCAGCATGGGCTCGGTGCGGCAGTTACCGAGCTCGGCCAGCTCATCTCCCGGCAGAACCTCTTCGGGTGGCGGGTAGCCGGTGTCGAGGAGCAGGGTCTCGACGTTCGCGGACCCGAGGAGCTCGCCGGTGAGCTCGGCGGCGTCCCTCCCGGTACGGACGGTGAACACGGTCTCCTCGTCGGGCTTGCACTCGAAGAAGCTGGAGAGAGTACGGATCAGACGCCGGTAGAAGGCGGTCGTGGCGACGTGCTCGCGCGACATTCCGGGGTCAGTTGACTCGGTGAAGGCTCGCCGCCAGCTTGTGATGTCGTCGAATCTTTGCGAGCGCAGGATGCCGTGGCAGTGGTTGTCCACCACGGGCACGTCCCTGAGGTCTACGGCGTCCACGCTGCTCCTCTGCTTTCACGGGGCATCAGTAGATCATGGCCGCCGCAGCCGCAACCTCCTCGGGCGAGAGTTCCTTCGCCATCTTTGCCTGGGCGCGGCCCACGGCGAGGTGGGTGCGCACGAGCGGCTCGCCGAGGGCCCTGATGAGGACCTCGTTGCCCTCCAGCGCGTCGAGGGTCTCGTCGAGGGAGGCGGGCAGATGGTAGATGCCCCTGGAGGCGCGTTCTTCGTCGCTCAGCGTGGCGGGGTCCACCGTGACCGGCTCTCCGGGGTCGAGGTCGCGCTCGACCCCGTCCATCCCGGCCGCGAGGACCGCGGCCAGGGCCAGGTAGGGGTTCGCGGTCACGTCCATCGGCTTGAACTCGACGTTGGCGGTCGCGGACTCGGCGCCGGCCATGGGAGAGGTGAGCCGCACGGCGGCCTCGCGGTTGTCCGGCCCGTAGGCGGCGTAGGCGGAAGACCACATGCCGGGAGCCAGGCGCTGGTAGGAGTTGGGGGACGGGGCCGTGAAGGCCATGAGGGCCGGGAGGTGCTCGAGGAGCCCGCCGACGAACCCCGAGCCTGCGGCGCTGAGCTTGCCCGAAGCGTCGAAGAGGACAGGGGAATCGTCCTCCAGGGCGTAGAGGCTCACGTGCAGGTGGTGGCCGTTGCCGGCCTGATCCAGGTACGGTTTCGGGGCCATCGTCGTCTGGAGGCCCATGCCATGCGCGACGCCCCGGATCGCCTCCAGCACCATAACGCGCCGGTCTGCGGCGGCCAGCGCCTCAGCCTCCCCCACCGAGAGCTCCAGGTTCCCGTGCCCCACCTCGGCGTGGCACTGCTCCGGCCTGATGCCCATCTCCTCCAGCGTTTCGGCCAGCTCAGCGACGAACTCCGCAGCCGCCGTCAGGGCGAAGCTCGCGGCGTAAGGCGTCCTGTCCAGCGGGCCGTCAGGACCCCACACGTAGAACTCGGTCTCGTGGGAGGCGACGGACCTGCACCCCCTCTCGGCGAGCCGCCCCAGGACCCGTTTGAGAGCGCTGCGGGGGCATCCTTCCCAGGGCGTGGTCGCGTCCGGCTCCGTCATGTCGCAGGCGACGATCGCCTGGCCGCGGGCGAACGGGAGCGGGGTGAGCGTCGAGAGGTCTGGGACGAGGCGGCACTCCCATACGGGGCTCAACCCCGACTCGGGGTGCAGCATCCCGCTCGGGTCGAGCGCCAGCACCCCTTTGGCGAGCCCTACACCCGCCCTCACCCTCCTCTCGAAGCCGTCCCTGTGGACGGCTTTGGTCTTCGGGATGCCGCCGTGATCCACGAACACGAACCGCACCCACAAAGTATCTACCGGCAACGGTCGCGGCGTACTCTCCTGCGTCTCGCGCTCGGCTTGCATATCTCCCTCCACCTCCTAGCCGAAGACCTTTCCCTTCCCACGGGGGCACGTCCAATATCTCACGTCGGAGCTACATGTTCTAGCCCTCCGTCCTGGGTCGCGTGGCGAGGCCCTCCTCGGCCAGAAGCCTCTCGCCGACGCGCTGTGTCGCCGCGTAGCGGACGAAGGTGACCAGGACTCCGGCGACGACCCAGGCGGCGGCGATGATCGGGTACCACCTCGCCGCCTCGGTCGGGTAAGGGTACACGTTGCGGAAGAGCGTGTAGCCGATGACTACCAGCGCCAGGAACGGCACTACTATCTCCCACGCTGCGATCCTCCGCTCGCCGGAGAAGAAGAACAGCCTCGCAGCTCCGATGGTAGCGAGCGCGTAAACGAGTAGCAGGATCAGGGTCCCTATCGTGCCCGACGCCACGAAGAGGTCGAAAGGCGCCACGCCGAGCGCGACCCAGGCGAGGGTCATGATGGCGTACGCGCATATAACGATGGCGGCCGTGGAGCGCGCCGGGACGCCGGTCCTCGGGGAGACGACGCCGAGCGGGGCAGGGCCGACCTCGTCGCGCGAGAGCGCGAACAGCAGCCGCGAGGCACCCACGATACAAGCCAGCGCGCAGCCGAAGGCGCTGACCGCGGCGCCGATGGTGATGAGCTCGCCGACCCACCCCGCGACGAACTGGCTGCCGAGGTCGCCGAGCAGCGAGCCCGAGGCGATGAAGCTCTCCACTCCCTTGGCGTCAGTGCCGAAGCCCATCACCTCTATGGCGGTGACGAAGATGAAGTACAGGCCGCCGAAGATTGCGACGCTGAGGATCGCGCGCGGTATGTCGCGGCGGGGCTCCTGCGCCTCCTCGCCCAGCGTCGCGGCCGCCTCGAAGCCCGCGAAGGAGAGGAACCCGAACACCACGCCGAGGAACACGGCCGAGGTGCCCGTGCCGGCCGGCACCGAGAACACCGAGAAGTCCAGGGTGTTGCCGTTCGGGGCCGTGCCGGTGGCGAGCTTGATCAGGATGACGACGCTGACTATGAGGATGAGCGCGACCGTCGTTCCCTCGATGACAAGGAGCACTCTCGTTCCCTCGCGGATGTTAGCGGCCGCGAGCGCCCACACGCCCGCGAGAGCGATCGCGCCGACCAGGAATGGCGCCCACTCCGGCTGGTTAGTCCAGATGCCGAGGGCGTTGAGGAAGTCCGCGCCGAAGATGCCGGCGGCTGTGGACGTGACGACGCCGTAGAAAGTGTACGTGCCCATCAGCGCCCACCCGGAGATAACGCCAGCCCGCGCGCCGAGCGTCGCGCCGACGAAGCCGTACACGCTGCCTGCGTGGTTGAAGCGCTGGGTGAGTCGGACGAAGGTCCAGGCGATCAGCAAGACGCCGATGGTCGCCAGCGCGAACGCCAGGGGAACGGCGCGTCCGATGGTGGTAGCGGTGCCCTGCGGGTTGATGTTGGCGGCCATCGAAGGCGCCATCAGGGCCAGCGAGATGCCGACCGCCTCCCACAGGTGCAACTCACGCCGCAGGTGCGGGCTGTCGGTGTTGCTCACTTGTGTGGACATGGTGACTCCCTTGCTCTGTGGGTTACGGAGAATCGAGGGCGGGGTCAAACCGGGTCCATACGCACCTCACCGACGTCCACGGCCAGCAGGCGGCTGGCAGGCAACGGCCGCGGCACGTGCTCCTGTGCCTCGCGCTCGGCTTGCATCGCACCCTCTGGCATCTCACTTTCCCGTGATGATGGGTCCAATATCTCACGCTACGGGCCAACATTCCACAGTGTCGGGAGGCTTTCTCCAGCCAGGTATCACGGCCAGAACCTGTAGTCATCGAGTGCCCCGACACGGAGTCGGTTGCGACAATAGGCTCCATCGCTTATTTGCTTGTCCCTGGCTCTGGATGTCTGTTGCGTGGTATAGGAGTGGAAAGGGGGCCATCAGAGACTCCCCACTACAAGGAGCAACAGATGGCCCAGAGCCCCACCATACCCTCTCGCTTGCCTATCTGGAAGTAGCTCTGAGCGTCCTTTTCTGCCTCGTCCTCACCACACTTACGCGCCGCTCTCTCTCAACCCCCTATGCTCAACACTACAAGAGACCATATAAAGC
>JBJMIY010000328.1:0-5022 GCA_045806605.1 Rubrobacteraceae bacterium | reverse complement strand
TCCCGGCATCAAGGTAAACCTCACGTTCGTGGCCTACGAAGCGCTGCACGACAAGATAGTGGCGGCGGCGCCTGCCGGGACGTACGACACCGTGCTGGTGGACGTCATCTGGCCTGCCGAGTTCGCCAGCAAGAAGATGATTGTGGACATCACCGACCGCTTCCCCGAGAGCGAGCGGAGCAAGATCTTCGCCGGTGCACTGAAGACGACCGAGTACGACGGCCGTTACTACGGTGTGCCGTGGATACTTGACACCAAGTATTTCTTCTACAACAAGAAGATGCTCGGGGAGGCTGGGGTGAGCCCGCCTGATACCTGGGACGCGGTGGTGGGGGCCGCGCGATCCCTCAAGTCCAAAGGGGTCGTGGAGTATCCGCTGGTGTGGAGCTGGGCACAGGCCGAAGCCCTCATCTGCGACTATACCACGCTCCTAGGAGCCTACGGGGGGAAGTTCTTCGACGAGAGCGGCAATCCCGCGTTCAACAGCGGCGGGGGACTCCAGGCCCTCGAGTTCATGCGGATGACCCTCGATGAGAAGCTCTCCAATCCGGCCTCTATGGAATCCATCGAAGACGAGGTCCGGCGGATCGTCTCCCAGGGTGAGGCGGCCATGGCGCTCAACTGGACGTATATGTACGCCCTGGCCAACGATCCTAACGAGAGCCAGGTAGCGGGCCAGATAGACATAGCCCACACGCCGAAAGGACCGGCGGGGGCTCCGGGCGTGAACGGAAGCATGGGCATAGCCATCGCCAACGGCAGCCAGAATCAGGACGCGGCCTGGAAGTACATAAAGTTCATGACCAGCCAGAAGATACAGAACCAGTACGCGAAGCTGTCTTTGCCCATCTGGAAGAGCTCCTATGATCAGGAAGAGGTCATCCAGGCCCTACCGCAGGTCGTGCCGATCGCCAAAGTGCAGCTGAACGACATGATCCTGCGCCCCGTCGTCACGAATTACAACGACGTCTCGCATACCTTGCAGGTAGAGATACAGCAGGCGCTGACCGGGGAAAAGTCCCCCAAGCAGGCGCTCGACGACGCGGCGAACGCCGTGGCCGAGACCCAGCAGTCATGAGCCATGGGCGTGCCGAGAAGCTGAAGAAGCTACCGCGCGCCGTTTTCCCCAGAGGAGGAGCGTTCCGGCAGGGGCCGACTGCCCTGATCCTGCTGCTGCCAAGCCTCGTGGTGGTCTTCGGAATCGTCCTCTACCCCCTGCTGCGCACGCTCTACATCTCCCTGTTCGACGTCAACAGCGCGTTCCCAGGGAGTTACCCTTTCGTGGGGCTCGGGAATTACACGGAGGCTCTGGGGAGAACGGAGTTCTGGGCCGCGATACTGCGCACCGCGTATTTCACCCTCTCCACGACCCTGCTCGAGGTGGTGCTCGGCATTCTGCTGGGGTTGCTGCTCAACGTCGAGTTCAGGGGGCGGTGGCTGCTCAGGTCCATCGTGATTCTGCCTTGGGCCTTGCCGACGGTCGTCAACGGGGCGATGTGGCGCTGGATCTTTAACCCCGCGTACGGGGCTTTGAACGCCCTGCTCACCCAGCTCCACATCATCCCCGAGTACCGCTCGTGGCTCGGGACACCGTGGATGGCCCTCAACATGGTAGTGGTGGCCGACGTCTGGAAGATGACTCCTCTGGCCGCATTCTTCATCCTGGCCGCCCTGCAGACCATTCCGCGCGAGCTCTACGAGGCCGCCTGGGTGGACGGGGCCGGAAGGTTGCGCGCCTTCTTCAGCATAACGTTACCGCTTTTGGTCCCGACCATCGTGATCATCCTGGTCTTGAGGACCATGGAGGCGTTCAAGGTCTTCGACATTATCTACGTCATGACCCGCGGCGGACCCGCCGACGGGACCCAGACGATAGCCTATTACACCTACGTGGAGGCGTTCTCCAACCAGTTATTCGGGTACGGGGCGGCGCTGGCGTACGTGATCGCGCTCTTCATCCTGTTCTTCGCCATCATCTATATGCGACTGCTGCGTCGCGGGGAGGTGGAGTACTAGCCGATGCGATACTCTACGGCATTCAAAGTCTTCATCTACGCTGCCGCGGTGTTCGTGAGCCTTATCATCCTGGCCCCGTTCGCCTGGCTCATAATCTCTAGCGTGGCGGCCCCGGCCGACCTGTTGACCAAACCCCTGCGTTGGATCCCGCCCCACGCCTCGCTCTCCCGCTACTCCGCAATCTTCTTCGGCGCCAACAGCGAGACGGTCGTGACATTCCGGGCGGCGTTGTTGAATAGCACCATCGTCGCCACGAGCTCCGTCCTCATCTCGCTCGGGGTAGGTATCTTCGGCGCTTACGCCTTCGCCCGGCTCCAGTTCAGATTCCAGAGGGGGATACTGCTGGTCTTTCTCTCCACGTACATGCTGCCGCCCATCGCCATACTGATCTCGCTCTACCTCACGATGGTGCAGCTGCACCTCCTGGATACCAGGCTCGGGCTCATCCTGGTCTACTGCTCCTTCATCACGCCGTTCGTGTTGTGGATCATGAGCGGGTACTTCCGGAGCATACCGCGGGATCTGGAAGACGCCGCCCGTATCGACGGCTGCAGCCGCATCGGCGCGCTGTTTCGCGTGGTGCTTCCTCTGGCCCGTCCCGGGCTCCTGGCGACCGCCCTCTTCGGCTTCTTGCTGGCGTGGGACGAGTTCCTCTACGCCCTGGTCTTCACCTCATCCCTGAGCTCGAAGACCATCCCCGTCGCAATCGCCGAGTTCACAGGCCGCCACGCTGTGGACTTCGGCATGATGGCAACCGGCGGCGTTCTGGCCTCGCTGCCTCCGCTCCTGATCGCCTTCGTGTTCCAGCGCTACATCGTCGGGGGTCTCGCCTCCGGCGCGGTTAAGGGCTGAACGTGGGATTCCTGGAAGACATATTGGAGCAACCGCAGAACCTGGCCCGCTCTCGCGAAATCTTCACGCAAGCCCTGCGTGGCGCGGACCTCTCGGCCTTCGAGGCGGACCCGATCGTCCTGGCCGGTATGGGTTCCAGCTTCTTCGCCGCGATACCCGCGGCCTGCGCTCTGCGCGGCGCAGGACGTGCGGCTTTCGCCCTCTCCGCTACCGAGCTCCTGGAGCCTGGCGGGCACCTCCTGGGCAAGGCTTACGTCGGAATCTCCCAGTCCGGAAAGAGCGCGGAGACAGTAGAAGCCCTCTCGAGGGTGTCCGCCCCGCGACTGGCGTTGACGAACACGGGAACGGGGCCTCTCTCGGAGGTCGCCGATGTGGCCCTGCCGATAGGGTCTGCGGAGGACACGGCCATCGCCGTGCTCACCTATACCGCCACGCTCGCCGCTAGCGGCATGCTGGCCGGCGCTCTCGGTGCTCCTCTGGGCTTCGACTGGGACCGGCTACCGGACCTGGTAGGGAAGGTGCTGGAGGACGGCACCCGTGCGGCGGAGGACTTCGCGGAGCGTTTCGACGGGATGGAGTTCCTCGACTTCGTGGGTCAGGGAAGCTCCCTTGCCTCGGCGGCCGAGGGAGCCCTGCTCGCGAGAGAGGCGGTCAGGCTACCGGCCGCATGTCTAGATACTCTCCAGTACCTCCACGGTCCGCTCGAGGTGGCCGAGCCAGGTCGAGGGTGTGTCCTCTTCGGGTCCGGGCGGGAGGTACAGCTTGCTGCGGACCTCGCTTCCTACGGGGCTTCGGTGCTGCTCATTACCCGAGCCTCCGTGCCCTCCACGCGGAACCTGAGGGTCTTCCGCATACCCGAGGTGCCGGACGTTCTTACGCCCATCCTGGAGATGCTCCCCGTACAGCTACTGGCCCACCGAATGGCCGGGTCCCGGGGTCTCGCCGCCGATGGCTTCAGGCACGAACAGGAGGACACGAAGCTGGAAGTCCGATGAGCCGCATCTCGGTGATCGGCAACGTGAACATAGACCTCCTCGTCTGGCCCGTGACCGAGCTTCCCCCTCCCGGAGCAGACTTGCCGGTCGAGAGCATAAAGATCCGGGCCGCCGGGAGCGCCGGAAATACCGCGCTCGCCCTGGCCAACCTGGGTTGCATACCGTACCTGGTCGGCTGCGTGGGAGAAGATCACTTCGGCCAGTTCATCCTCAGAGAGCTCGCCGCCGCCGGCATCGAGGAAGGAGTGATCGTGGTGTCTGAGGAGCCCACGGGGATCTCCATAGCCTTCGAAGGTCCGGGGCGCGACCGATCATTCGTGAGCTTGTTGGGGAGCCTCGAGGCGTTCCGAGCTTCGATGGTCCCGATGGAGGCCCTTGACAGGGACTTCGTGCTCCTTTGCGGATACTTCAGCCTGCCGTCTCTACGAGGAGAGCCTGCCGTCCAGCTCCTCGAGCGCGTACGCGCCGCCGGGGGTTGCACCCTCTTCGATTGCGATTGGGATCCCGGCGGATGGAGCAGGGACAGTCGGGAGGAGATCTCGAATCTTCTGCCGCTCGTGGACGTATTCCTGCCCAGTGAAGAGGAGGCTCGAGGTCTGACGGGGCTCGACGATCCCCTAGCGGCGGCTCGGGCGCTCCGGGAGGTCTCTGGAGGCCGGGTCGTCGCAAAGCTCGGTGCGAACGGATGCGCCGCCTTCGGACCCGGGGAGGAGCATTGGATCTCCGCTCCCCCTGTCCAGGTGAGCGATACGACAGGCGCTGGAGATTCCTTCAACGGCGGCCTTCTGTACGCTCTGTCCGGTGGAGCAGTGTGGTCGGAAGCCTTGCGTTTCGCTACTCGGCTGGCTTCCACAGTCGTCTCCCGCTCCTCGGAGAGCCGCTATCCGAAGCTAGAAGAACTCATCCCGCTGAGCTAGCTCACTCCGAGGTCCACACCAAATCTCGAAACGATTGGTCCCGCCAAGAAGCCGGGAGAGCCCCAAAACACAAAGCCGAATTGCTGACAAGTCCCCGAAGGGGACGTGCTGACAAGCCGACCGAAGGGAGGCGTGCTGACAAGCGGAGGCGTCAGCCGGAGCATGCTGACAAGCAAAGCCCAAAAAGGGCGGAGCGTGCTGATATGTGGAAGTCTGTTCCGGCCGGCTGATTGCGGGTCTCT
>JBJMIY010000327.1:0-3560 GCA_045806605.1 Rubrobacteraceae bacterium | reverse complement strand
TGGGACATAACCAATGACCAGGACTGGCGGGCGTGCGAGGGCGTCCAGCGAGGCGCCTCCTCGCGCGGCTACCGTCAAGGTCCGCTCTCGCCCGAGGAGTCGACGGTCGGCAAGTTCGTCGCGATGATCGCCAGGGGGTACCTGGAGGGCCGCATCACACAGACGCCGGGGCGCGCATCCCAAGCGTTTCAGTAGGTCGGGTGGTCGCCAGGTGGGATCGGTGCTAACGAGACGACACTATCGGAGAGGCCTGGACACACCCCCACGCTTGGGGAGGGCTTGCGGCAGCTAACTACAACCCACGCCAACAAGCCCTCAAGCCTGACACCTGTTGCCTGAAACCTGGTCTGTGCCAAAGGCTCGGTTCCTCTGCAAGCCGCGTTCAGGACTGCCGGTCGCCAGGCTCTACCAGGGCGTCAACCGCAACGCACCTGCGCGGGCCAACTATGATCGGGTTTACGTCCAGGGCGCCGATAAGGTCCCCGAGGTCCTGAGCCAGCAACGAAAGGCGCGCCATCGACCAGGCGAGCGCGTCCACGCTCGCCGCTGGCCTGCCCCTGACGCCGTCCAGCAACGGCCTGGCCTCGAGCCGGTCTATCAGCCTGCGGGCGCGCGTCTCGTCCAGGGGGGGCAGGGCGAGGAGCCGGTCGCGCAGGGTCTCGATCAGGACCCCGCCCGCGGAGACCATCACCAGCGGGCCGAACTGCGGGTCGCTTACGACCCCGAGCGCCATCTCCACGCCCGGTTCGGACATCTCCTGCACCGTCGCGGCCGGGCCGAGGCGCCCGGCCATCCCGCTGTAGGCATCGCTCAGGGCATCGTCGTCCTCGAGGCCGAGGATCACCCCGTTCACCTCCGTCTTGTGTGAGGCGGTCGCGGTCTTGAGCGCTACCGGATAGCCGATGCGTTCTGCCGCGCCGAGTACCCCGTCGAGGTCTGCCGCGGCAGAGGTCCGGGCCGTCGGTATGCCGTAGTCCGCCAGCATCCGCAGCGCATCGGTCTCCGGGAGGCCTCCTCCGGCAGCCAGCGCTTCGCGCCAGTGCCGCCGGACGTTCTCCGGCGGCGGTTCCGGGGGGTCGAGGGGAGGAAGGGCTCGCGCGTCGCGTCGCTCGAAGAGGTTTCCGAAGGCGCGCAGGCCAGAAGCCACGTCCTCCAGCACCGGCACCCCGGCCGACCGCAGGTGGGCAGCCGCGCTCCGCTGGATCGCGCTCGCGAGCCCGCATACCACGGCGAAAGGCTTGTCGGTCGAGGCCCACACCCTCTCTGCCACCCAGGCGTGGTTCCGGTCGGCCTCCTCGCTGTGGAGGTCCACCACGTACGCGAACGCTCCGGTGCCGGGATCGTGGACGAGTTGGCGGGAGCACTCGAGAAAGATGCGGTAGGCGTCGTTGCCGGTCCCCCAGGCGTCCAGGGGGTTGACGGCCGGCAGTCCAGGCTCAAGCCACGCGGCGACGCGGCGCAGGGTCTCCTCCGAGGGCCGGGCGAGGGGGACGCCCAGGTCGGACGCGGCGTCGACCAGGTGAGCCCGCTCGCCGCCGGAGTCGTGGATAGCGGCCAGGCCTCCCGGGGCCGCTCGCCTCCCCGATCCCAGCAGCTCCAGCAGATCCGCCATCTCGTTCAGCGTCCCGACGCGCGTCACCCCGTAGGCGTCGAACAGCGCGTCGTAGGCCGCCTCGTCCCCCGCCATGGCGCCCGAGTGAGCCGTGACGAGGGACCCGGAGGTCTCCGTGCGGCCCACCTTCAGCGCCACTACGGGCACGTCGCGCTCTGCGGCGGTCTCGAGGGCCCGTCTGAAGGTAGCGGGGTCGCGCACGGTCTCGAGGTATAGCGCTATCGCCCGGGTCGACTCGCGTTCCAGCGCGTAGCTCATGTAGTCCGCCATCGTAGTCGTGAGCTCCTGGCCCGCCGAGACCGCGAGGTTGAAGCGCACCCCCCTCTCGGCGTGCAGCAGCGCCGTGAAGGCGGACCCGGAGTGCGAGATCCAGGTTACTCCCCCTGGCTCGAGGTCGGCCCGCTCTTCGAAGGCCAGGGCGCGCAGCCCGCGCTCGACGTCCGCGAAGCCCATGCAGTTGACGCCGCAGACAACCAAGCCCGCCTCGCGCGCGATCAGCTCGAGGCGCCTGGTGAGCGGTGGTTCACGCGGAGGATCTTCCAGCCCGCTCGCGAAGACGACCACCCCCCGTGCACCACGCTCGGCCGCCGCGGCCATCTGCTCCTCCAGGAGCCTGTTGCCCACCCCCAGCAACACAAGGTCCGGGGCGAAAGGCACATCCCCGAGCGAAGGGTAGCAGGCGACGCCCTCGACGGTGTCGTACCTGGGGTTGACGGCCGCAAGCTCGCCCGAGAACCCACCCACGAGCAACTCTTTGACCATCCGGTTGCCAGGTGTACCCGGTTTCCGGCTCGCCCCCACCACAGCGACGGAGCGCGCCTCCAGCACGGCGCGCAGGGCTCCGTTAGCCGCCACGCTCGAACCCTCCTAGGCGCGGTTTCGCAAGATCAGGCGTTCCTTGAGGCTCTGCTTGCGCCTGTCGCGCCGGATCTCGCGCACGCAGTTGTACGCCGGGATCGCGCACACCCCGCCGCCCGCGTGGGTCGCCGAGGACGCCTGGTAGAGACCGTGGACCGGGGTGCGGTAGTCGGCGTAGCCAGGGGCCGGGCGCATGTGGAAGAGCTGTTCGGCCGTCAGCTCGCCGTGGAAGATGTTGCCCCCGATGAGGCCGATGTCCTGCTCCATGTCGTAGGGTCCGAGTACCTGGCGGTGGAGGATCGCGCCCTTCAAGTTCGGCGCGAGCTCGGCGTAGCCGTCTATCACGCGGTCGGCATAGGCCTCGAGCTCCGCGCGGTGGGGCTCTTTTGACCACTCGTGCGGCACCCACTGGGTGAACAGCGACATGATGTGGTAGCCATCGGGACACAGCGTCCGGTCGAACACAGTCGGTATGACCCCGTCGGAGAACGGCCGGCGGGCCGGAACCCCGCGCCGAGCGTCCTGGAAAGCCTCCTCGATGTAGTCTATGGAGTGGGCGAGCTCTATGGCACCCCCGAGATGATCGCCCGGCCCAGGATCCGCCGCGAAGTCAGGTAGCGCCGAGAGGGCGAGGTTGATCTTGACCACCCCGCTGCGCGAGTTCCAGCGCTCGATGCTGCGAACGAAGTCGTCCGGGAGCTCTTCCCTTCCGAGCTGCTCCAGGAAGGCGATCCTGGGGTGCGTCGTGGTGACCACGATGTCGGCAAGTAGCTCCTCCCCGTTCGCCAGAACGACGCCCCGTACGCGCCCGTCGCGCTGCAGGATCCGCGCCACCGGCGCGTTGGTGCGCACCCGCGCGCCGAACTCTTCGGCCGAGCTCCGCAGGGCGCCCGTGACCGCGCCCATCCCCCCTCGCGGATAGCCCCACGAGCCCAGCCCGAGGCCGGCGTCCCCGATCTCGTGGTGCATCAACACGTAGGCTGTGCCCGGGGAGGCCGGCCCGGCCCACGTCCCGATGATGCCGTCGACCGCCATGGCACCCTTGATCTGCGGCGACTCGAACCAGTCATCCAACAGGTCCCAGGCGCTC
>JBJMIY010000326.1:0-5097 GCA_045806605.1 Rubrobacteraceae bacterium | reverse complement strand
GATGGCCGAGAGGTGAACGAGCGCTTCCGGCCCTTCACCCAGGGAATAGGTGGACCTCAGCGCGTTGGCCAGAGAGAAGCTCCCGACCAGCTCGAGGGGGCGCGGCCCGCCGGCGATCCCGACGGCTACCTCAACGGGATTGGACGCGATGGGTGCGAGGCCGAGCGCGGCGAGCGCGGCGAAAAGGCGCGCGTCCCCTGGAGGGTCTACAACCGCCGGCAAGTTCAGCCGCAGGGCCGCGAGGACGAGCCCGGCGAGCTCCTCGGGCTCCTCAGCGGCGAGGAGCACGGCGTCCAGGCGTTCGCGGGAGCACGAGATCTGGGCAACGTCCGCGACCCACTCGCGCACCAGGGTAACGCCGCCCATCGGACGCCCCGAGGGCAGGCTCAGCGGAACCGGCTCCCCGCTAGCCTCGCGCGTCCGGTCCGGCAGATCCGTGTCGCCGGCGCTCAGGACGCCGATGCGAGTCGCGAGCACGAGCCCCTAAGAATCCAGCTTCTGCAGGATGAGCTCGCGCGCCCTCCCACCGTCGGCGTTGCCGCGGGTCGCGCGCATGACCTGGCCTATGAGGAACCCGATCACCTTCTGGTCGCCTGCGCGCACGCGCTCGGCCTCTTCGGGGTTGGCGGAGATGACATCGTCCACCACCCCGCCGAGCTCGTCCGAGCCCACGGCGGCGAGCCCCTCCCGCTCGACTACGGCGGAGGGGGATTCGCCGGTCTCGACCACGCGGTCGAGGACGTCCTTGGCTGCGGAGCGGGAGATAGTGCCTCCTCCGACGAGAGCGATCAACTCCGCTATCCTCTCGGGAGTCACCCTGGACCCGGAGATATCGCTGCCGGCCTCGTTTAGACGGCCTCGGAGCTCGACCGTGATCCAGTTCGCCGCCTGCTTGGGATCAACGCCGGGAGAGCCGGCGACTTCCTCGTAGAAGACGGCGAGGTCCCTGTCGGCGACGAGGACGCCCGCGTCGTAGTCGGAGAGACCGTACTGCTCTATGAAGCGGGCGCGCATCTCGTCGGGCAGCTCCGGGAGGCGGCTCTCTATCTCGCGGAGCCAGGCCGCGGTGATCTCCAGCGGCAGGAGGTCGGGTTCGGGGAAGTAGCGGTAGTCGTGGGCGTACTCCTTGCTCCTGAGCTCGTGTACCTCGTCGTCGTCAGGGTCGTAGTGGAGGGTCGTCTGCTCGACGCTGCCGCCGGACTCGAGGATCCTGCGCTGGCGCTCCAGCTCTCGCGCGAGCCCCCGCTCTACGAAGCGGAAGGAGTTCATGTTCTTGAGCTCGGTCTTGGTACCCAAAGTGCCGTCGGGGTTACGGATGCTGACGTTGGCGTCGCACCTGAGCTGGCCCTTCTCCATGTCGGCCTCTGAGACTCCGATCGCCCGCAGGATATCTTTCAGGTGGTTGGCCGTCGCGCGGGCCGCCTCCGGCGAGGGGATGTCCGGCTCGGTGACGATCTCCATGAGCGGCGTCCCACCGCGGTTGAAGTCTATGAGCGAGCCGACCGAACCGTGCATCCGGCCCGACTCCCCGACGTGGACGTTCTTGGCCGCGTCCTCCTCCAGGTGGAGCCTGGTGATGCCGACCCTGACGGTCTCCCCATCGCCTAAAGGCACATCGAGGTAGCCGCCGGTACAGATCGGGGCGTCGTACTGGGAGATCTGGTACCCCTTGGGCAGGTCCGGATAGAAGTAGTTCTTGCGCGCGAAGACCGCCTTCTCCGCGATGTGGGAGTTGAGCGCGAGCCCGGCCAACACGCCGAGCTCTACGGCCTTCTCGTTGGTGACCGGCAGCGCCCCGGGGTGCCCCAGGCAGACCGGGCAGGTGTGGGTGTTCGGCGGCTCGCCGTAGGTGACCCTGCAGCCGCAGAACATCTTGGTCGCGGTGGCCAGGTGGACGTGGAACTCGAGCCCTATGACCGCCTGGTAGGTCTGCTTCTCGTGCACTTCCAAGTTGGTAAGCCTCTCGCGTCAGATGCCTTTCACAAACATTCTAGCATCGCCCAGGCCCCCGCCGGATGTTAGAATGTCTTGAAACTATTATGTCAATAGGGGAGAGACACGACGAGATACTCGCGGATGAGAGGCCGCACTTAATCGTCTTGCGGGGGCCGAGCCTCGGGGACTTCTTCGCGCTCGAAGGGGAGGCCCTGGTGCTGGGTAGCGACCCGTTCAGGGCCGATGTGGTGGTCAGAGACGTCGAGGTCTCGCCCGAGCACGCGGGGATCGTGCGCGAGCCCGAGCGCGGGAGCTACGTGTTGAGGGACCTCGGCGAGGTCACGGCCGTCAACGGGGATACCGTTGAGGGCGAGCACCCGCTCTCTGACGGGGACAGGATCTTTGTCGGCGATTCGGTGCTCGAGTACTCTCACGGGGACCCCGTGAGAGCGGACTTCCACGGCGCCCTGCACCGCCTGGTCAGCCGCGACTACCTGACCGGCCTCCTCGTCAAGAACCGCTTCGACACGGAGTTCGAGCACCACCTCGAGGCGAGGTCTTCCGCGGGCCAGCCCCTGAGCGTGCTCATGGCCGACATAGACAACCTCAAGAAGGTCAACGACGCCCACGGCCACCTCCTCGGCGAGTACGTCGTCGGGGAGATCGGGCGCATCGTCGGCGAGCTGCACGAGAACGAGGGCCGGCAGGCCACACGCTTCGGCGGGGACGAGTACCAGACCATCCTGCCGGGCCTCTCGAAAGGGGAAGCGCTCGAGGTCGCCGAGGAGATAAGGCGCCGCGTCAAAGAGCACACCTTCGAGGAGCGGGGCGCGAGGGTCCACCCGACGCTCTCTCTAGGCGTCGCGACCTACCCGGAAGACGGCGAGACGCGCGCCGCCCTCACCCGAGCCGCCGACGAGGCCCTCTACCGCGCCAAGCGAGCCGGCGGGAACACCGTCTCCGAGTAGGCGGCGCCGTCAGGAAGCCCGGGGGCGGCGCGTCTACCTCCGCAGAACCCGGCAAGCCATGATCGCTAGCGTCCATCCACATCTCCTCCTGGTTGGGGCGTTGAGTTCACCTGGTCCCCCGCACGCGGCAGCGATCGGTCCCGTGTCAACCAATTCCGGAAATATCGGCGCGCTGCCGTTTCAGAGTTGGCCGGCCGAGCATATAATGTATATGTCGCGACGAGATCGGTGTGCCCCTTATCCGTTCGGCGTCCGGGCCCGCGCGACGGCGTGTCGAGGCGGTCGAGCCAAAGGAGGATCTCGTGACGCAACCACAAGCTGCGCTACCCATGGAGACCGGTCACTGGTGGGCGTTAGCGATAAGGGGGGCTGTCGCAATTTTGTTCGGCCTGGCCGCGCTACTGCGTCCGGACATCGCGCTCGCGGCCCTGATATTGCTCTTCGGAGCCTACGCCCTGGTGGACGGTGTGTTCGCGATAGTGGGCGTGTTCGGGGGTACCAGGAGTGGTACGCCGCGCTGGCTCCTGCTACTCGAGGGAGTAGTCGGCATCCTGGCCGGCATAATCGCCTTCGTCAACCCCGGGCTCACCGCGATAGCCTTGCTCTACCTGGTAGCCGCATGGGCCGTGGTCACAGGGATCGCGGAGATAGCCACGGCCATTAGGCTGCGCCAGGAGATGACAGGCGAATGGGCCCTCATCCTCGGCGGCATACTCTCGGTGATCTTCGGTCTGCTCCTCGCGGTTCTCCCCGGGGTGGGCATACTCTCCCTCATATGGCTGATCGGGATTTACGCCATTGTGTTCGGGGTGCTGATGCTGATCGCAGCTTTCCGGGTGCGTGGCCGGGACAGCCAGAGAGGCGAGCGGCCACGCCGCGTGACCTGAGAGATACCGCGCTGCGGTTGCCTCCACGAGTCCGGTCCACCGTGCCTCCTGTCGACTCTGGCATACGCAGTGAGGCCAGGATTCCGCGGTCACTGGGCCTTCGCTCGCCGGGTTCTCCGCAGTAGCCTCGAAAAACTCGAGATTGTACAAGGCCCTTATGCGGCGCACCGAAAAAGGATGTGACTGGGGAAGCTGGGAAACGGCCGGCCAGAACCCCCGGAATCATCGCGCCTGCTCCAGAAGCTCCTCGACATCCACCTGCTTGTAGACCTGGACACTCTCGCCTGGGAGCTCATACCTCCTAGCCGCTGAGCAGGCCCATGCGTCTCGCGTCGAATAATGTGATGTGCCCGCAGTTCCGGCAGGTGAACTGGGCCATAAGCACCGGCTCGGGCCGTGCGTTGCCTAGCTCGTCTACGACCGTAGCGGAGATAATCCCCCCACTGTCCCATCCGTGCGTCGAACAGTACGGGCAGTCGGCGACCACCCCGTTGAGGCGGAAATGGTGGTTTGCTTTCTCCATCTGCTCGTCGCTAAGCGGCATGCGCGCTGCTCCTTTCCTCGGTGCTTTGCTGCACGGACCTTATACCATGCCTGGCTTCTCCGCCGACCTCGCCAGTCGTTGAGCTTCACGCGACTGCCCGCTGCGATAGCTTCGACCGACTGCCCTCCTTTCTTGCGCTCGACGAGGTCTTGTTCAGGCACCTGCATCGCCCGCGACCCTACCCGACTTTACCGCCGCGCAGAGAGCCGCGTGGTCTCGCTCGGTCTGGTCGGCGTAGGCCTTTGCGAAGTCGGCGATCGCCTCATCGAAGCGATCGCTCTTGCCCAGGTAGGCGGCGATCTGAACGCGATCACCGGAGCGGGCGTGCGCACGGGACAGCGCCCAGCCGCAGAGGCCGGCATACCCGGCCAGATCATCAGGCGACATGAGCTCTACTTTCGCCGAGCCCTTCATGTCTCGCAGTTGACGCCAGTAGAAGTTGTGGCCGCCTGGGCCACGCAGCCAGCCAAGAAAGATGTCGCTTGCGGCTTGCATAAAACGCTGGCCTGCGACGACACGGTGTCCGTGGTTTTTGTAGGTGCTCTTCGGGAGATAAGACTCAAGCACCGAAGCCCCTGCCTCCTTGACCTGGAGGAACAGCGGGTCATCTTCGTCGCGACCTTCCAGCAACACGACGTAGTCCCTGGTGCCGACGCTCCCTACCCCCACGACTTTTCTCGCCACGTCCACGAAACGGTACTGGTCGAGCAGGTGACGCCGGTCGTCTTGCAGGGTACTCCTGTACGTCTGCAAGATGTCGTCG
>JBJMIY010000325.1:0-11321 GCA_045806605.1 Rubrobacteraceae bacterium | reverse complement strand
ATAGGGATACTCAGTTTGCCAGGCATTCGATGGGACACAGCGTCTCAGGAGCTCGGTCGGTGACAGGCGGATGCCGGTGAGCTTGTAAAGCGAGGATATTATGGCTGAAGCTGATCGCTTTGCGTCGGGACGCCGCGATCGGAGCCCTCACCAACCGCCTCGCCGTGCCGCATTCAGGCCCGAGCCTCACGCTGGGGCTCCTCGGCTCGATCTTAGGAAACGTCGATTTTTCTGGAGCGGCAGGAGTATACAATAGGTTTCGTGGCCGTCTATCTTCTTCTTGGCGACGACGAGGAGCGCAAGGCCCGCGGCGTGGAGAAGCTGCGCCGCGGGCGTGAGGTCGAGTCCTACGACGCCTCCGAGACCACTCCCGAGGCCGCCGTCTCCGCCTGTAACTCGTACTCGCTCTTCGGCGAGGGGCCGTTCGTCGTCGTCAGGAACCTCGACGCCTGGAACGCCGCCCAGAAGGCGGTTGTGGTGGATTACCTGGATAATCCGGCGCCGGAGGCGGACCTCGTCCTGCTCGGGAAGAAGCTCGGGGCGCGGGAGAGGCTCTTGGCGGCGGTCAAGAAGTCCGGGGAGGTCCACAACTTCGAGCAGCCGACCGGGAAAGCGCTCGTCCGGTGGGCCGTCGGCCACGCGGAGGGGCTGGGCCTTGACCTCTCCGAAGATGTCGCGGGTAGCCTCATCGAGCGATGCTCCGGTGACAAGCAGCGCCTCGTCACCGAGATGGAGAAGCTGGCGCTCTACGTCTCGGATCGGCCGGCAACCGGGGAAGACTTGGAGTCACTCTGTCCGCCTGACGTGCAGTCCAACATCTTCGCGTTCGTAGACTCATTAAGCGCCGGCGACCGCGGCAAGGCCATCAAGCTGCTGGAAGACTTGATCTCCACCGGCGAGCCCCCTCTGCGGGCGACATACATGGTGCGCCGCCAGTTCCGCCTGGTGGCTCGCGCCAGGGCGCTGTTCGCGCGGGGCGCCTCGCGGGGAGAGATCGCAAGAGAGCTGAAGGTCCCCCCGTTTGTGGCGCGCAAGCTCGAGGAGCAGGCGCGGGGTTCGAGCGAAGGTGACCTCGAGGATGCGCTCGGACTTGTCCTGGACCTGGAGCGTGGCCTGAAGGGGGGTAGCGACCTGGGCGACGAGCTCCAGGTAGAGCTCGCCGCCTTGAAGCTCTCCGGCTAGACGGATCGAAAAGGAGGAGGATTGCACGAGGTTGTCGTGGTGGGCGGGGGGCCGGCGGGGGTGACCGCAGCGCTGCGCGCCCGGGAGCTCGGGGCCGGGGTCGCCCTGGTAGAGCGCGGGGAGCTGGGAGGCACCTGCACGAACGACGGCTGCGTCCCTACACGCGTGCTCGCTCACGCTGCGCGCCTTGTGCGCGACGCCGAGCAGTTCGCCGACTACGGTCTCGTGGGCGAGCCCCCCGAGGTGGACTTTCCCAGGCTCCTCGGGCGGGTGCGAGCCCTAGTAGACGAGGTACACGAGAAGAAACGCCTGCGGGAGCGTCTGGAGGCTGCGGGGGTGCTCGTCATCGACGGGAGCGGCGAAGCCCGTTTCGCCGGTGAGAACTCGCTGGCACTGGGGTATGGACGGCGCCTCGAGGCTGAGAAGTTCGTGCTTTGCGCCGGGGGGCACGCTCGCAGGCTGGGCCTTCCGGGCGGCGAGTTTGCCTTGACCCACAGCGACGTGTGGACGATGGGGGATCTACCCCGCTCGGTCGCGGTTGTCGGGGCGGCGGCGACGGGCTGCCAGCTCGCCTCGGTCTTCGCAGCTTTCGGGGCACGGATCTCGCTCCTCGAGGTGGCGCCGAGGATACTCGGTGCAGAAGACGAGACCGTCTCGGAAGGAGTCGCCGAGGCTTTCGGACGCAGGGGTATCGAGATCTTCACCGGGATAGACGGTGTAACACGGATCGAGGAGACTTTGGATGGGCGCAGGGTAGTTTACTCGCGCAGCGGGGAGGAGAGGGCACTGGAGGTCGGGGCGGTAGTCTTCGCCGCGGGTTGGCCAGGAAACGCGGATAGCCTGAACCTCTCCGCAGCTGGCGTCGAGGTCGGGCGGGGCGGCTACGTGCGGGTGGACGACGCTTTGCGCACCAGCGCGCCACACGTCTTCGCCGCAGGGGACCTGACGGGCCGGATGATGCTGGTACAGAGCGCCACTCACGAGGCCGAGGTCGCCACGGAGAACGCTGTGCTCGACGGCCGCCGGACGCTACGGCACGCGGTAGTACCGCACGGGGGTTTCACCGACCCCGAGTACGGGAGCGTCGGCCTCACCGAGGAGGAGGCCCGGCGGGAGCACGACTGCACCGTCGCCGTCGTGCCCTACACGGACCTGGACCGCGGTATCATCGACGGTCGCCCGGAGGGCTCGTGCAAGCTAATAGTCTCCCGCGAGACGCGCCGTGTCCTGGGCGCGCACATCGTTGGAGAACAGGCCGTCGAGGTCGTGCAGTTAGCGGCTACCGCGATGCGGGCCGGTATGCGGGTCGAGCAGCTCGCGGACCTCGAGCTCGCCTACCCGACATTCACGGCTGCGGTCGGGCTGGCGGCGCGCAGAATTACACGGGCTCTGGGCTTCATCCCGCTGGCCCGTGCAGAACGCGACGGCAACGAGCAGCTCAGGGCCGCGGAGTGGGAGCTCAGGAGCGGCTGACTGCTACTCGCTGCCGGCGAGCGCTCTGTCGAGCCGGCTCACCTTGCGGGCGGCCTTGTTGGGGTGGATGACGCCCTTCGTGGCGGCTTTGTCGTAGGCCTTCTGCGACTCGTCCCTGAGCTGGCGAGCCCTCTCCTCGTCGCCAGCCTCCAGGGCTCTGTAGAAGTTCCTGGAGAGGTTCCTGAGACGGGTGTCGACGGCGCGGTTCTGCTCTAACCGCTTGAGGCTCTGCTTGTCGCGCTTTGATGGTGCGGGCACGCTGCTTGCTCCCCTTGCTTTGATACTTGCCTGACCGGGAGAATGTAACACATGCGGAGCAAACGGGCAATCATGGTAAAATCTACGGGTGGAAAACATCGAGCGTACACGCAACTTTTGCATTATCGCGCATATTGATCACGGCAAGAGCACCCTCGCGGACAGGCTGCTTGACGCGACCGACGCCGTCCCCGAGAGGGAGCGGGTGGCCCAGATCCTCGACACCATGGAACTGGAGCGCGAGCGGGGCATAACCATCAAAGCCCAGGCCGTCCGCCTCATCTATAACCGCTCCGACGGCCAGTGGACGCTCAACCTCATAGACACCCCAGGTCACGTCGACTTCGCCTACGAGGTCTCTCGCGCCATAGCCGCCTGTGAGGGAGCACTCCTTATCGTTGACGCGAGCCAAGGCATCCAGGCACAGACGCTCGCTAACCTGTACCTCGCTATGGAGCACGACCTGGAGATCATCCCCGTCATCAACAAGATAGACCTGCCCGTAGCCGACGTTCCCGCCGTCACCGAGGAAATCGTCGAGTTGCTCGGTGTGGACGAGGAGGAGATTCTGAAGATCTCCGCGAAGACGGGCGAAGGCGTGCGTAGCGTCCTCGACGCTATATTGGAGCGTGTCCCACCCCCGGCCACGACGCGGGAGGAGACGCGGGCCCTGATCTTCGACTCCCACTATGACCCTTACCGGGGCGTCGTCTCTTTGGCCCGCCTCTTCGACGGGGAGCTCAAGAAGGGGGACGCGGTAAGGGCGATGGGGAGCGACGAGCACTTCGAGCTCCTCGAGGTAGGCTGCTACTCGCCCAAGCCAACCGCGCTGCCAGCTCTGGGCGCGGGCGAGGTGGGGTACGTGATCGCCGGGCTCAAGGACATAGAGGCCCTGCGTGTCGGTGATACGGTTACGAGGGTGAACGACCCTGCCTCGGAGCCCCTGCCCGGCTACGCTCAGGCGCTCCCCACCGTCTTCAGCGGCCTCTACCCGGCCGTTGGCGACGACTTCGAGCGCCTCCGCGATGCCCTGGCCAAGCTGCAACTCAACGACGCCTCGCTCTTCTTCGAGCCGGAGAACTCACGGATGGGGTTCGGCTTCAGGTGCGGCTTCCTGGGTCTCCTTCACATGGAGATCGTGCAGGAGAGACTCGAGCGCGAGTTCGATCTCGAGCTTATCGCCTCTTCGCCGAGCGTGAAGTATGAAGTTGTGGTTGACGGTAGGGATGTAGAGATAACCAATCCTAGCGACCTGCCCGAGGCGTTCGAGGAGATCCGGGAGCCCGTGGTGCGGGCGTCGATCATCGCGCCGAAGGAGTACGTAGGCGCGGTGATGAGCCTCTGCCACGAGAAGCGCGGCGTCTCGGTGGGGATGGAGTACATCTCTACGCGCCGCGTGCAGCTCACCTACGACCTCCCGCTCGCGGAGATCATAACGGACTTCTTCGACGCCCTGAAGAGCCGTACCAGGGGGTATGCCTCCTACGATTACGAGCCCAGGGACTACGAGAGTGCGGACCTGGTAAAGGTCGAGGTGCTTGTTTCAGGGGAGGTCGTGGACGCGCTATCCATCATCGTGCACCGCGACAAGGCGTACGGGCGTGGGCGGGCGCTTGTAGAGAAGCTAAGGGAGTTGATCCCGCGCCAGCAGTTCGAGGTGCCGGTGCAGGCCGCGGTGGGGAAGAGGATCATCGCCCGGGAGACCGTGAGGGCGTATCGCAAAGACGTGACGTCCAAGTGCTATGGCGGCGACATCACGCGGAAGAGGAAGCTGCTCGAGAGGCAGAAGGCCGGCAAGCGCCGGATGAAGCAGGTGGGGAGCGTCGAGATTCCGCAGGAGGCCTTCCTCGCGGCGCTGCGCATCTGAGCTACTCTCTGGCCGGATCTCCTATCATGATAAAATTTGCGCGTTATGATGCACCCCGAGATCTCCGACAGGCAGCGCGAGATACTGCTCAAAACACTGGAGCTCTACATTTCGACGGGAGCGCCTGTGGGTAGCCACGCCCTCACCGAGGCGGTTGACGCGAGCAGCTCCACGATACGGGCCGAGCTCGCCGACCTCGAGTCGAGCGGGCTGCTGATCCACCCGCACACTTCCGCGGGCCGCGTGCCCACCGACGCAGGGTACCGCTACTACGTGGACGCCCTCATGTCCGGCCATCCCAGGGAGGGGAGCTCCTTCGAGGCTCCCGAGGGGTACGGCAACCTGGATGAGCTTCTGCGCGGCGTCTCGGAAGGGATGAGCGAGGTGACGCGGCTCCTGGCCGTGGTAGCGGGTCCCAGCGCTCTGGGGGACTCGCTCTCGCGGGTAGACTATCTACCTCTGGTGGACGGTGCGCTGCTGCTCGTCGTCTCCATGGAGAGCGGGGCGACTTCCAGCACCGCGCTCACGCTGCCCACCTTCGTAGAGGAGGACGAGTTGCGCGAGATTTTCGCGGCCCTCAACTCCTGGCTCGGCGGCCGGTCGGTCGGCGGCGATCTGGAGTTGGCCACCGCCGCCCGGAAGGTGCTCTCGGACCACGACCCGCTCGTCGTCGGGGCGGTACTCGAAGCCATCGAGGTCCTTGGGCGGGCCACCGACCGCGGGGTGTTCGTACGCGGCGCCTCGGCCTTGCTGGCGCGCCTGGACGACCTCGACCCCCAGAGCCTCTCGGCGGTCGTGGAGATCTTCGAGCGCCGGCGCTGGCTTCTCAGGCTGATGGGCGACGCTCTCGAGCGGTCGGCGGTCTCCAGCTCGGGCGTCGTCGTCTTGATAGGCGCCGAGAACGCTCTCTACAACCTGATGGGCACGAGCCTGGTCGCGGCGGCCTACGGCCACCACCAGCGGCCCTACGGTGTCGTCAGCCTCATAGGACCCAAGCGCATGGACTACGACGCCGCCATCACCACGGTCCGTTCGGCGGCCGAGACCCTGACCCACCGCCTGAGCGCCGGGTTCTAGGCGTGGCGGCCAAGCGCGACTACTACGAAGTCCTGGGCGTGTCCAGGGGAGCATCTGAGGCGGAGATCAAAAAGGCTTACCGCCGGCTCGCCCGCGACCACCACCCGGACGTCAATTCCCATGACCCCGGCGCCGAAGAGCGCTTCAAGGAGCTCACCGAGGCCTACGAGGTGCTCTCCAACCCCGAGTCCCGCCGCGCCTACGATACCTACGGGCACCAGGTCCCGCGTGGAGCCTCTGGCGGTTACCCTGGTGGGGACCCCTTTGGCGGCTTCCAGGACATCTTCGAGGCGTTCTTCGGCGACCGCGGCTTCGGCGGCTCCTTCTTCGGCCCTACGGCCTCGCGCGCGCCGAGCCGCGGGGCTGACGTCGAGGTGGAGGTCGAGGTAGCGCTGCGCGAGGCGGCGTTCGGGGTAGACCGGGAGGTGAGGGTGCAGACCGTAAAGAACTGCAAGGTCTGCGGCGGGATCGGCGGTACGGAATCCCACTCCTGCCCCACATGTGGGGGTGCCGGGGCCGTCAGGACGGTGCGCGAGAGCTTTCTGGGCCAGATGGTGAGCACGCAGACGTGCTCGACGTGTGGCGGTCGCGGCAGGGTAGTCGAGGTCCCCTGCGAGAACTGCCGGGGTAGCGGCAGGGTCTCGGAGGTCGAGGAGCGAAGGCTGCGCGTGCCTCCGGGCATCGAGGACGGTATGCGCCTGCGGGTCCCGGGGGCGGGCCACGCCGGGGAGCCGGGCGCGCCGTCCGGGGACCTGTACGTGACCGTCAGGGTTCAGGAGGATCCCGAGCTCATGCGTGACGGCGAGGACCTCGTGCACAGGATGAGGATCAGCTTCATCGAAGCAGCGCTGGGAACCGAGGCGGAGGTGCCGACGCTCGAAGGGACGACCGCGGTGCGTATAGAGCCGGGTACCCAGCCCGGAGCGACGCTAACATTGCGGGGCGAGGGGATGCCGCGCATAAGGCGGAGAGGGAGGGGAGACCTCAAGGTGGTCGTGGACGTGATGGTGCCGACGCGGCTGACGGGCGAGCAGCGCGAGCTCCTCGAGAGGTTCGACTCGGTGAGCGGGGAGGATACCTACAGCGGCAGCGGGGGCTCCTTCTTCGACCGTCTCAGGGGAGTATTCAGGTAGGGGCAGGGATCACGCGCACCCCGATCACGCGCATCTTCGTGGACTCGAGGCTCGAGGCCGGCGACGCTTTGAGATTGCCGGAGGGCGAGGCTCGCCACGTGCTCAAGGCCCTGCGCGGTCGCCAGGGGGATGTCCTCGAGGTCGTGGACGCTGACCGGCGCCTCTTTCGCGCCGAGCTGCGCGGGAGAGGGGAAGCATTTGTCCTCGAGGCGCCGGAAGCGCCGGACCACGAGGATCTCGACCTGTTTCTATACCAGGCGGTCCCCAAAGGCGGGCGCATGGATCTCGTCGTCGAGAAGGCGACCGAGGTCGGTGCGACGAGGATCGTGCCGCTCGTGACGCAACGCGGGATCGTTTTGCCGCGTGGCGGGAAGGTCGAGCGCTGGCGGCGAGTTGCCGAGGCCGCGGCGCGCCAGTCCCTGCGCCTGCGCGTACCGGAGGTAGCGGAGCCGGTACATTTTTGGCAGGCGATTCGAGGGGTAGGGGGTGATGGAGTTTTGCTCCACTACGCTCCCGATCTGGATCCTCTCGAAGCCGTGATTCGGGACCCGGTGAGCCTCTTCATCGGTCCAGAGGGTGGGTGGAGCGAGGATGAGTTGAGGGATGCCGAGGAGGCCGGGCTCGCCATGGCGCAGCTCGGGCCGTACCGGTTGCGCAGCGAGACCGCCGGGATGGTGGCGGTGGCTCGGGCGCGAACGGCGCTGGAGAGATCTGTGAGAAAGCCGTAACGAGGAGTTGAATGTGAGCGAGAAGGACTGCATATTTTGTAGGATAGTGCGAGGGGAGATGGACGCCGAGGTAGTACACGACGAGGATGAGGTACTCGCCTTCAACGATATAAGGGGGCTGGCGCCTGTGCACGTGCTCGTCATCCCCAAGCAGCACCTCGGTTCACTGGAGGAGATCACGCAGCTGCCGGAGAGGGTCGCGCGACGGCTGCTGGAGGTCTGCAGTGAGGTGGCGGAGAAGCTCGGCGTAAGGGAGAGTGGCTACGCCGTACGGATCAACAACGGCCCCGATGCCGGGCAAGGGGTCTTCCACCTTCACCTGCACGTCCTCGGCGCAAAGACCCTGGAGATGCCGTGAGCCTGGCCGAGAAGATACAGCGGGACACAAAGGCCGCCATGAAGCAGCGCGACAGGGCTCGCGTGGGCGCACTGCGAATGCTCGGCGCCGCGCTCAAGAACGGTGAGATCGAGGCAGGACGACCTCTCACGGAGGAAGAGGAACGGGTCGTGTTGCGGCGGCAGCTCAAGCAGCGCGAGGAGTCGGCTGAGGCGTTCAGCAGGGCCGGACGCGAAGAGCAGGCGGCCTCGGAGTCGGCGGAGGCCGAGATCGTGCGCGGGTATCTGCCCGAGCCACTCTCGCGGGAAGAGCTCGAAGAGATAGTGGACAGGGCGATGCAGGAGACCGGCGCGAGCGGGATGAACGATATGGGTCCCGTGATGGGACGGGCCATGGCCCTGGCAGGGGGACGCGCCCAGGGAAGGGAGCTCGCCCCCCTGGTGCGCGAGCGACTGAAATGAAGGATGGAGTTGTACTGCAGCGGATGCGACGACGGCGGAGTTTTCAGGTTTCGCGATGGTAGTGCTGAACGAGAAGCTAAAACCTGAGTAAGGAGGAAAAGACGGACACTACAACGGGCGCACAGGTAGAAGCGAGGCTGGTCATACCGCCAGGACGGATGCTCGAGGTCTTCGGTGAGCGCGACTCGGTCTTGAGAAGGGTCGAGGAGCTCGTCGAGTGCGAGGTCATCGTGCGCGGCAACGAGATCATGCTCCGGGGCACCGAAGCGGCCGTGGACAGGGCTGAGGCGGTCTTCGACGGCCTCATCGGGCTCGCGGACGATGGGGATAACCCGACGCCGGAGACAGCCGAGCGCCTCTACAAAATGGCGGACAGCGGCGGGGGACGCGAGGTGCTCGGGGACGTGATCCTAACTCACAGGGGCAGGCGCGTGGCGCCCAAGACCCGTAACCAGAAAGCCTACACCGACGCCATCCGCGAGAACCAGATCGTCTTCGGTATCGGACCCGCCGGGACGGGCAAGACCTATCTCGCGGTGGCGCTCGCCGTGGAGGCGCTCAACAGGGGCGAGGTGGCCAGGATCATCCTTACCAGGCCGGCGGTCGAGGCGGGGGAGTCTCTGGGGTTCCTGCCGGGAGACGTGATGGCCAAGGTGGATCCTTACTTCCGGCCGCTCTACGACGCCCTTTACGAGATGGTGGACCCGGCGAAGTTCCAGGCGCACCTCGAGAGGGGTATAATCGAGATAGCCCCACTTGCGTTCATGAGAGGCCGGACCTTGAACGACGCGTTCATCATCCTCGATGAGGCGCAGAATACGACCCCCCAGCAGATGAAGATGTTCCTGACGCGCCTCGGGTTCGGCTCCAAGATGGTGATCACGGGCGACGTCACGCAGATCGACCTCCCCAAGGGCCGCGTGAGCGGCTTGCAGGACGCCAGGAGGACGCTTACCGGGGTGGAGGGCGTCTCCTTCGTGGGCTTGAGGCGAGACGACATCGTCCGCAGCGACCTCGTCATGCGTATAGTAGATGCCTACGAAGGCGCTAGGGAAGGGGCCTAGGGCCCAGGACGGGGAAAGCCATGAAGCTGGGAAAACAGGTTCCGAAGACGCCGCTCGGGAGAAGGGTGGACGAGCTGCACCGGCCGCCGACGCGGTTCGAGCGCTTCCGCGAGTGGATCGAGGGACTGCCGAAGGTGAGGCTGTTCGTCGCGCTCATCCTGATAACCTGGCTTGCGCTCACCGCCCTGATCGGCCTGGGTCCGCGTCCACCTATAGAGCGGATCATCGCCGAGGGAATCGTGGAGCGCGGCGACCTCGCACAGATCGAGTCAAGCAACCTGATCCGCAACCCCGATCTCTGGAAGTCGCTGATCGGGGTGGGTCTCGTCGTGGCGACCGAGATGGGGATAATGGGATACTTCCTGGAACGCTTCGGGCGCCGCGTCCTCAAGGCGAACTCGGCGATCAAGCTGGTCCTCGCCGCCTCTCTGATGATCCTGTTCACCGCGCTCGCCCGGCTCTTCATCGAGCTGAACTTCAACCCTTACCTGACGCCGCTGGCGGCCCTATCCATCATCGGGACCATGCTGCTGGGGCCGCGCATCATGTTCCCCGTGGTCGTGGTCACGAGCATCAACGTCGGGATCATGAGCGGCAACGACTTCCTCCTGACCGCGGCGCTCCTGCTCGGCTCTGGCTTCGCGATCTACACCGTCGTGCGGGTCCGTTCGCGCCAGCAGCTGCTGAAAGCTGGCCTGTTCATAGCCCTGGTCACAGCCGCCGTGACGTTCGCGGTGGGCCTGTTGGGGGGCGGTACCCCCTCCGAAGCGCTGTGGCAGGGTCTGCTGGGTCTCGTGAACGGGCTGCTCTCGCTGATGCTCGCGATGGTGCTGCTGCCGCTGCTTGAAGACGCCTTCAACATACTTACGCCCATGAAGCTCCTCGAGCTCTCCAACACCGGCAACACCCTGCTTCACAAGCTCCTCCAGAAAGCTCCAGGTACCTTCACCCACTCCATGCAGGTCGGCAGCCTTGCCGACGCCGCCGCCGAGCGGGTCGGGGCCGACCCGCTGCTCGCCAGGGTGGGAGCCTACTACCACGACATAGGCAAGATGGAGCATCCTGCCTACTTTATCGAGAACCAGATCGCCCAGGTGAACCCCCACGCGACCCTCTCGCCGGCCCTCTCCGCGAAGGTCATCAAGCGCCACGTGAAGGACGGGCTCGAGATCGGGCGCGCCTGGGGCCTGCCGCAGGAGATCCTGGACCTCATCGCCCAGCACCACGGCTCGACCCGCATCGAGTACTTCTACCGCAAAGCCCTCGAGGACGCCCCAGACGAGAGCGCGGTCCGCGAATCGGACTTCCGCTACTCCAGCGGCCTGCCGAAGTCCAAAGAAGCAGGCATCATGATGCTCGCCGACTCCATAGAAGCCACAGTAAAGTCCCTGCCGAAGCCGACCCCGAAGCGCATCGAGGACGTGGTCGCCGACACCGTGAGAAGGAAGCTGGAGGACGGCCAGTTCGACGAGTGCAGCCTGACCATGAACGACATCCACGAGGCGGGTGAGGCGATACGCGAATCCCTCATAGGTTTCCTCGGACCGCGCATCGAGTACCCGGAGGATCCCGCCAAAAAGTCCCGGGGCGGGAACAAGGCGGCAAAATAGACCGGGGGCGGAAGAAGCGCTTGAAGGGGGGGCCGACCATGTCCGTCGCCGTCGTCGACGACGCAGGCTACGACGCGCTCAGCCAGGAGACCGCCTCCCGCCTCTTCGCCGCTTCTCTCTCTCGCGTGGGC
>JBJMIY010000324.1:0-3697 GCA_045806605.1 Rubrobacteraceae bacterium | reverse complement strand
GAGTGCCTCGCGTACCGCGCGCCCCGTCCTCCGCGTCACCATCAGCTTGCTCCCGAAGTCGCCCCCGGCAACGTCGAAAACCCGGTGCGCCCGCTCCTCAATCACCGGAGCTGTCCTCACTGTCGTCAGTGAAATCATATGAGAGGATTGTACCGGCTGTGGGCGGATAAGTCAACGGCATATCGGGTGGTATTTCGTCTTCATTCGGGGGAGTTTTCCTGGGACGTGCGGGGCAGGGAGACGCGGACGAAGGTGCCGGGAAAATCCGGCACGTTACGGGAGTTTTTGCGGTTTTCGTAGACGGTTACGCGGCCCGAGCCGGAGCGCAGGGAGAGGGAGCCTCCGGCGCGAGCGGCGATGCCGGCGACGAGGGCGAGGCCGCCGCCGCGGCCTATCTCTCCGGTGGCCGAGACGCCCATCTCGAGGGCGTGGCGCAGGGCGTCGTTGTCTGTTGTGGTGTAGTCGGCGTATTTCGGGTTGCGGGAGAGCGTCTCGCGCACCCCTACGCCGCCGTCGGCGATCGCTATCAGGACCTCTTCGCCGCGGCGTCTGAAGCCGCTGACGATGTGGTGGTAAGCCTGGACAGCCGCGTAGGCCCCGAAGGAAGAGACGCCGTGTTCGGCGGCGTTCGCGCAGACCTCCGAGAGGGTTGAGCAGATCGCGACGCGTTCGCGCAGGCGGTAGCCCTGGTTCTCGAGTATTTCGGAGATCCTCTCGATTATCCCCGGTATCTCCTCTTCCTCATGGAAGTTGATCAACTCCTGCAGCGTCCCCGGGTTGTGCCGCCTGCGCTCCTCCAGAATGGCGACGTCCGCGTTGGTCCTTACCCTCTCGCCGAACGACCTGAAGAAGTTCATCCGCTCCAGGTAGGCGGGCACGTCGCGCCCGGAGAGAGCAAGATCTACCACCTCAGAGCGCGCGCATAGATACTCCAACAACGCGGCCAGGCCGCAGAGCCCCGCCGGCTCGACGAACTCGACCGGGCGCAGGTCGAGCACCACGGGCTCCCCGTCCAGCAGCGTGGCGGCGGCGAAAGCGGGGTCGAGGCTGCCCATGGTGAGCACGCCGCTCATCGCGCCCTTGCTCCTGATGTTCAGCTGGAGTTGCGTTTTCACTGACCTTATTGTAGCTGGTTAAGGCGAGGCGGTATCCACTTTTGCGCAAGTCGGTGCGAGGAATTATCGGTGGTGTGAGGTGGAGTCGTCGCGGCGGCGCTCGTAGAACAGTTCGGTGTAGCGGCGATTGTCGTAGCGGCTCAGGAGGGAGCCGTCGCCGGTCTGCACGAAGCCGTTTTTTTCGAAGACGCGCTGCATGCGGTCGTTGTGGGCCAGGGTCGAGCCGCGGACCGTCGTAAGGCCAAGGGTATCGAAGACGTAGTCGATGAGCAGGGCCACGGCCTCGGTGGCGTAGCCTCTGCCGCGCAGGTTTCCGGGTCCTATCTTTATGCCGACCTCGCAGCCGTCCTGGCGGAAGTCGTAGAGGGTGGCTATGCCGATCGGCTCTTGTGCGGCCTCTATGATGAAGGTCTTCACGCCGGGGTCCTCCCAGCGGGCCAGGTAGTCGCGGCGGGCCGCGGAGAGGGAGATGGAGATGGGCGAGCGGCCGTTCCAGGCGGCCAGTTCGGGGTCCTTGTCCCAGGAGTAGACCGCCTCCACGTCCGACTCCTGCGGCGGACGCAGCATCACGTACTCCCCACGTAAGACTTTTTCCTCTTCCGCGTGTATGGCCTCTCCTCTCGACTGAAACAGGATGTTATACCCGTCGTGGGTCAGAAGCACGCTTCGGGGCCTTTTGTTTTGGATAGAATAGCCTGGAGCGGGAGATCGGGAGCGTTTTTGAGCGGAACGGTCGGGGAGCTCTTCGGGGGCTCTGGCAGAAGGTTGAGGGATGTGATCTGGGGCGACGTCCCCGTCGACCGGGCGGTGAAGGCCCTCCTGGAGACCCGTGCGATGCGACGCATGAAGGGCATGAGCCAGCTCGGGTTCACGTTCGGGTCCTTCCCCACGGCCCGCCACACGCGCCTGGAACACGCGATAGGCGTCTACCATCTCGCCAACCTGACGCTCAGGCGCATCACGGAGTCGGGCGCCTACCTCGAAGATCGCGACGTAAGGTGCGCCCTGGCCGCAGCCCTGTTGCTGGATGCGGGCCGCTACCCCTACGCCGCCTCGGTAGAGGGGATCAAGCTCCCCGGCACGCCCACGCTGAAAGAGTTGAGCCGGCGCTGGATCGAACACACCGACGTAGCAAAAACCTTGCGCAGCGAGTGGGATCTCGAACCGCACAACGTCTTCAGGCTGGTCTCGCGCGGGGACCAGCCCCCGCACAGCCTGACGCCGACCGAACACCTCCTCAGGGATATCCTCTTCGGCTCCTTGAACGTGGACGGATTGGACCGCCTCATCAGAGACGCCAGGGGCGCCCGCGTCCCTTACGGCCTCCTCGAAGTGGAGTCCTTGATCGAACGGCTCAGAATAGTGGGCCACGAGAACAGGGCTATCCTGGTCCTGGACGAGGACGGGGCGGGCATGCTCCAGTCGCTGGTCTTCTCGCGCTACCTGGTCTACTACAACGTCTACGGCCACCACACTTTGCGCATCCCGACCGCGATGTTCCTCCGGGCCGTCCAGGACGCGATAACGGCCGGCATGGTCACCTTCGACGAGCTCTCCGAGCAGGACGACGCCGGGGCCTTCGCTGTGCTGGAGGACTCTGCGGAGCCCGAGAGCTCCACGGCAGCCCTCATGAGACGCCTCGCCGACCGCAGGCCCTACAACCTCGCCCTGGAGTTCGACGAGCGCCATCCCAGCTACTCCTCCCTGATCCGTCTCCGCGACGACGCCTCCTGGCGCCGCCGGGTCGAGGAGGCCTGGTCCCGCTACCTGACCCGCTACCGCAAGGGCGTGGCCGGTCCCTACGACATCATCATAGACCTCCCGACGATGGACCACTTCCCCGTGGACCTGCGCCTGATCAAGCACTCCCCCCTCCCAGGCGAACGCAATCCCGTGGGCTGGCAAAACCTCTCGGGCATGTCCGAAGACGAGCTAACCCGCTACCACGCCCCCCTACGAAGGATCCTCATCTCCACCGCCAACGAAGACCTCGCAAGATCCGTCCGCCGCCACGCCGACGAACTCTTCACCATCGCAGAAGAAGTGGGATAGGCAGCGGTCAGCATTTCAGCCGGTCGGCAAGAGCGGTATTGGCGCCGTTCACTGGTGACCGCGAACCCGGCAACATCTCGTACAGAGCCGCATCGAGATGGTCAGGCGGCCAACTATCGCCAAACAGAGCTGAAATGCTGACCGGCTGAAATGCTCAAAAAAAGGGCCGGCTTTTACAGAAGGGTGAGACCCTTTTCCGGCCCTTAGCGGCCCTTTGAGAGGACCGCTAGGATGATACGTAGATTATAAATGAGCCCGCAGCTTTGCCGCAAGCCCCATCAACAAAACTTAACGTTCGCTTTATACTTGCGAGAGCGCTGCTATAATTTGCGCTCGCGGGCCGCTAGCTCAATTGGCAGAGCAAGAGACTCTTAATCTCTAGGTTCCAGGTTCGAGTCCTGGGCGGCTCACTCCTAAATTTCCTGCAGGTACAAGAAAGCCACTGCAAACCCCACGCTCCCACGAATGCTTTGGCCTAACATAGCGTTTGAAGGATCTGGTATCAGTGGAAGACCAAAACGCAGTATCAC
>JBJMIY010000323.1:0-4391 GCA_045806605.1 Rubrobacteraceae bacterium | reverse complement strand
TCCTTCGTGAGGACCGACTCGGGAACCACCTCGCGCCCTTCGGTCTCGTTCACGTGGCGGCAGATCCGGTAGACGAGGGTCTTCGGGACGTCCTTTATGACGGCGAACCCGCCGGCCATATCCCCGTAGAGGGTGGCGTAGCCGACGCTCAGCTCGCTCTTGTTGCCGGTAGCCAGGGCGATCCAGCCGAGCTTGTTGGAGAACGCCATGATGATATTCCCCCGGATGCGCGCCTGGAGGTTCTCCTCGGTAGTGTCCTCGGGCAAGCCCTTGAAGGGGCCTTCGAGCATCTCCATGTAGGCGTCGAACGCCGGGCCGATAGGGACCACCTGCGTGTCTATGCCAAGGTTCTTGGCGACGGCCTCGGCGTCGGCGTTGGAGGCCTCCGAGGTGTAGCGGCTCGGCATGAGGACGCCGGTGACGTTCTGCGGGCCTAAAGCGCGGGAGGCGACGACTGCGCAAAGCGAAGAGTCCACGCCGCCCGAGAGGCCGAGCACCGCCCGCGAGAAGCCGTTCTTCTGGAAGTAGTCGCGCAAGCCGAGCACAAGGGCCTCGAACACCTCACCCTCTTCGCGGAATAGGGGCTCGACCCTGTGGTCCCTGGGCCGCACCGGGCCGGTTCTCTCCTCAAAGCCAGGCACGCTCACGATCTCTGGTGGATGCTCGGCGCTCTCTTTGCGGGGCCGGGACTCGTGGAGGCGCTGCGTCAGGACCTCTTCCGGGTATAGGTCCACTGCGAGCAAGTCCTCCTCGAACTGGCTGGCGCGAGAGATGAGATCCCCCTCGGGGTCGAATACGAGCGAGTGCCCGTCGAAGACGAGCTCGTCCTGCCCGCCCACCAGGTTGCAGAAGACCACGTAGCAACCGTAGTCGGAGGCCCGCACCGCAAGCATCCGCTCCCTGAAAGCGCCCTTGAGCCGGTGGTAGGGAGAGGCCGAGATGTTCAAGATCACGCCTGCCCCACCCAGAGCCTGCTCGCGCGCGGGCCCGCCAGGGTACCAGATGTCTTCGCAGATGCTCACCCCGACGAGGGCGCCGTCGAACCTCAGGATGGGAGCGCCCGAGCCTTCGCGGAAGTATCGGTTCTCGTCGAAGACGCCGTAGTTCGGCAGAAATCGTTTGTGGTAGCGGTGAAGGACCTCGCCGCCGGAGATCACGGCGCAGGCGTTGTGCAGGTCCGCGTCGAGGTCGACGAACCCTATGGCGGCGACGACGCCAGCGGGGACCTCTCCGGCGAACTCCTCGAGCGCCCGCAGGTTGTCCTTTATGAAGCTCGGCCGCATGAGGAGGTCTTCGGGCGGGTAGCCCGTGATGGTGAGCTCGGGCAGCGCGACGAGCTGCGCCCCGGCCTCGGTTGCTCTCTCCAGGGCGCTCGCGGCCTTCTCGGCGTTCCCCCACACGTCGCCGACGGTAGTGTTGATCTGCGCCAGCGCAACCCTCACGACCATAAATATACCGCGTCGATGGTAGTCGCGATACATCCGGCGCGTCGCACGCCGTGGTAAACATAGCTTTGTCCAAACCCCCGTCGCGGGGGTATAGAGAGAAGCGCAGCGGCCACAAGGCCAGGAGGAACTAGGCGTGGCGCAGAACGGTTCGTCGGGCGGGAAGCACGCCAAGAGGGCGAGGAGGGCGCACCCCTGGATCGAACGCCTCGCGCGGTTCGGCTACGTTTCCTACGGGGTGGTCTACGTTCTGGGCGGCGTCGCGCTCGGGCTCGTCGCCTACGGTGTCTTCATGTTCGTCATGGCCCGTTACCGCCGGATCGAGCCGGTCTGACCGCCGCGATGAGCAATCCCTCCGTTACGGTCACCAACGGAGCCCGGGCCGCGAACCTCCTCGAAGAGGCCTGCCGCCAGGGGACGGGGGCCGCGAACGCCTCGCAACTCGAGGTCGTGCGCGTCCTGGCGCTGGATATCGGGCGGCAGCTCGACGCTCTGGCCGGCCTCGCAAGAGAGGACGTGAGACCGGACGTCCTGGTGGAGGCGGCGCTCTGCTGCGCGGACCTGGCGAACCTCGCGGCCTGCAATGCCCCGGACCTCCCACCCGACGCTGCGCCGCGCGCGGTCGAAGCCGCGCGCCTGGCCGCAGGGACGGTCGAAGTTCTTGGCCCCATCATCGAAGCCGGGAGCGGAGATCCAGGCACCGAGGACCTGCTCAGGGACGTGCGCTCAGCCGCGTGGCGGGCGGGGTTCGCCGCCCGGCTCGTCGAAGGCTCTTCCGGGAAAGGATGGCCAGACTAGAAGATCCGGCCGGGGTCTTCCCCAGCGAGAACCCGGCGCGCAGCTGCGGCCACCCGCTGGAGGTAGTCGTCTTCGTTCGGAACGAAATCCGCGAGGCTCACGCACGTCTCGGAGATCCCGCCTCTTGCATACTCTCTCGCAGACACGCCGGCGCCGAGCGCCTCTACGTCACCGAGCCCTACGCGCAGCACGGCCTCGACCTCCCCCTCCTGCAGACGCAGGTCCCGGGGAGGAGTGCCGTCGAGGAGAAGGAAGACGTCGTGGAACTCGCGGTCGCAACCCTGCGATATCTCCTGTTCGATGCGGCGGGTGCCGAGCGGCGCGAGCCTCCCCGGATCCACTCTCAAGCCCAGCTCCTCCTCGAGCTCGCGCAGCCCGCCCATCACAGGTTCCTCGCCGCTTTGCAGGTGCCCTGCCGCGGTGACGTCCAGGTACCCTGGCCAGGTATCCTTCGCGGCAGCCCGGCGCTGGACTAGCAGGTAGGGTCCCACGGCGTCCTGGCCGGCGATCCAGCAGTGAAAGCAGTGGTGATAGAGCCCGCGGCGGTGAGCCTCGCTCTTGTACACCACCTCGCCTGTAGGCCTTCCGAGATCGTCGAGGACATCGAGCAACTCGTCCACGTGGAAAGGGTAGCACGCTGCCCGGCTTCGCCAGGCAGCTTGCCAGCTTTCTTTGCCGTTCGGATCTCGCCTGGTAGTGTTTTGTTAGAGAGCTTTGGGGCAGTAGCACTGTCTAGCGCTGCGGAGAGGCGAAGCGCACCATCCTGGCTGACAAGCTGCCGACCGGAGGGAGGCAGCGTGCTGAGATGCTGACAAGTCGCCGACCGCAGGGAGGCGACGTGCTGACAAGCGGAGGCGAAGCCGCAGCGTGCTGACAAGGAGGCAAATTTGACCACCCTGGTCGTAACGAGCTACTTCGAGGAGGAGCACGTCAGGCGCATCCGGGAGGTGGACGGGCGACTGCGCGTGCTCTATCGGGAGGACCTCGTCCCGCCGCCTCGATGGCCGGGGGACCACGCCGGACCGGAGGACTGGCGGCGCTCGCCGGAGCAAGAGGAGGAGTTCCTCGCGATGCTCGGCGAAGCCGAGGTGCTCTACGATTTCCCGCGCGGACACGTGCGGGACCTAACGGAAGTCGCCCCGAAGCTCCGCTGGCTGCAGGCGAGCATGGCCGGCGCGGGCGAGCTGGCGAAGAAGGCGGGCCTGCTGGAGACCGACGTCGTCGTGACGACCGCGAGCGGCGTCTACTCCGGCCCTCTCGCCGAGTTCGTCGTGATGGCGATGCTCCAGCACGTCAAGCGTCTCGAAAGGCTGCAGCGCGACAAGGCCGCGAAGACGTGGCGCCAGACCCACGCCGGTACCCTGGAGGGCGCGACGCTGTGCATCATCGGAATGGGGAACATCGGGCGCGCCATAGCACATCGCGTCCGGCCCTTCGGGACGCGCGTCGTCGGCGTCAAGCGGACGGTGCGCGAGGACGACCCCTCCCGGCGTTACGCCGACGAGCTGTACGACACGGACAGGCTGCACGAAGCCCTGGGGGAGGCCGAGTACGTGGCCGTAACGTTGCCAGGCACCCCTGAGACGTATCGTCTGGTGGACGCCGAAGCCATAGGCGCCATGAAGCAGGGAGCTTACTTCACGAACGTCGGGCGGGGATCCGTGGTGGACGAGGAGGCGCTGGTGGAGGCTCTGAGGAGCCTGCGACTCTCGGGGGCAGCGCTCGACGTCTTCGAGGTCGAGCCGCTGCCGCAGGAGAGCCCCCTCTGGGAGCTCGAGAACGTGATAATCAGCCCCCACTCCACGGATAACCTGCCCGAGCTTACCAACAGGCTCCAGACGGACCTTCTCTGCGAGAACCTGCGCCGGTACCTCGACGATGAGCCTCTCGTCAACGTCCTGGACAAGGAGTTGCTTTACTAGCACGCCTCCCTTCGGTCGGCTTGTCAGCATTTCAGCTATTCTCTCTGTGCAGAGAGAAGCTGAGAAGCCGCCTGGCGAAGCCAAAGGCGGCGTGCTGACAAGCGAGGGCCTAAAAGGGCCGAAGCGTGCTGACAAGTCCCCGAAGCGGGCGTGCTAGTAAAGCAACTCCTTGTCCAGGACGTTGACGAGAGGCTCATCGTCGAGGTACCGGCGCAGGTTCTCGCAG
>JBJMIY010000322.1:0-6385 GCA_045806605.1 Rubrobacteraceae bacterium | reverse complement strand
GGACGGCGCCATGTGGGTGAGGCTCGGCGACTACGAGATGGAGGCTGGCTATCGGACCGCCGTGCGGGTCTCCGGGGCCGCGAAGACAGACGGCCGGGTAGTCGCCGACGCTATCATGGTCGTCAGGGGTACTCAGACTGCGACCCCACGCGGGGACGCCGCAAGGAGGGGGTCGGACGGCGGAGCGACCGTCGGAAGTGGCCGGGCCAATGGCCTGGAGGTGGTCCGCCGGGCGAGAGCCCACATAGGCACCCCTTACAGGCATTCGCCGCCGCTGCCTTGCGAGGCTTTCCGCTCGGAGGACTGCTCTTGCCTAACCAGTAGGGTCTTCAGCAAGTGGCTGACGCTACCCGATGACCCGGTCGCACAGTGGAGGATGGGGGAGAGGGTCGCGAAGTCGGACCTCCTTCCCGGAGACCTGGTGTTCTTCAAGGAGGCCGGGAAAGCCAACCCCATAACCCACGTCGCCATATACTCGGGCAGCAACAACATCATCCACGCCTCTACCTACTGGGGCCACGTCGTCGAGAGGCCGTTGGATCAAGTGAGCGGCTACTACGGGGCGAAGAGGTTGAGTTGAGTTTCCCTCTGTACTCGAGGTGGATGTAGACCCATCCATCGGGGAACTCTCTGGCGCGCGTCCTCATAGGCGTGGATGACGTAGCGGTAGGTGTCTTTCATATCGCCTCCCCGGCTTCGCGCAAGGCGCTCTCGTTGGGCCCTGGGCATGGACACCAGACTCGCCGTCTCAGGGCTCGACCTTCTCGTAGTGCTCTTCGAACCCTTCTCTAGGGAAGACGCCGCCCGGCACCGAGTACGCCTCGCCCGCCCCGGTTACGGCCCGGATCTCGTAATCTCCGGCCTCGTTGCGCCTGGCCCAGTACAGCCACGACCAGCCTCCCGCTCTCGTCTCGCCTGCGTCCTTGTGGCGGTAGAGCTCGAAGCCCTCCGCCGGCGGCGTCAGGTTCAAGTCCTCATGGTGCCGCCCGGTTTCCGGCATCCTCCTTACCTTCGGCCCCGCACGCGCCGGATCACCCACTCGACCGTCCCCTGAACCACGACCCTATCTGCCGGAACCACTATGTCCTCGTGGGCGCCGTTACGCGCCTCGAGCCTGATCGTCTCACCCTGCCGGCGCAGCACCTTGACCGTCGCTTCCTCCTCTCTGTCCAGGATGAGCGCCGCGACCACCGACCCGTCAGGGGGCGAAGGGTTCTCCTCTACCACCAGGGTATCTCCCTCCTCTATGCCGGCGCCCGTCATGGAGTCACCCCTGGCCTCCAGCAAGAATCGCCTGCTGCCCGGCCGGGAAGCCAGGAGCTCGGCCGCCAGAGAGTAGGGCTCCTCGTTCGCCGTCGCCTCCAGGCCACGCCCCGCGGCGATCCTGCCCAACAGCGGCCGGGTGGAGACCGCGTCCCAGCCCTTGTCAGTGAGCCTCAAAGGGCGCCGTTTGCGGCCCGGGATACTGCCCCGATCGATGTACCCACCCTCCTCGAGCTTGAGGAGGTGGTGATGGACGGTCTGCGCGCTCCTCAGTCCTACCGCCTCCGCAATCTCGCGCACAGCGGGCGGCCCCTCCGTCGGGTCGCGGCGCGCCAGGAACTCCAGTATCCGTAGCCGGCTGGGATGCAGGTCTTCGGTCAAAGGCGCCTCCTGGGCCCTACTCTAGCGCAAGAACCGCTTGCAGTCAAACATTCGTTTGGTGTAGAGTGAGAAGGGGAAACCGAAGAAGAGGAGCGCCCCTGCCCCGGGCCCTCCGGCGGACCGTACCACAGTGGCCAGACCGAGGCGGTCCTTCGGGGGTTTTGTGGGGACAGAGAACGCTCGCCCTTACCGTTGGATTGTACCGGACGGGGCTGGCTTTCTCACCCCATCGGGCGCCGCCGAGCATCGCTCCTCTCTGGAGAGGAGGGAATTTGCTCGCGACGGTTTCGGAGATCCACCGCTACCCATTGCGCCCGCCTGGATTCGAGGAGCCGCTCTTTGCCACAGCAGGGTCCAGGAGGGCCGTCGCGGAGCACCTGGCGCGAGCCACCTGGCTCTCCCGGGGGTCGGAGCTGCGCCGGGGGAGCGGCCAGGCAGCTCACAGCCGCGAGGAGCCAGCGCACGTGCTCCGCCGTGCCGACGGCCGGGCGTACCTGGTACGCCGCTGCGGGAAGGGGCGCCGCACGCGAAAGAGGCGGGTGGTTCGGGTCCTGGAGCACTGGCGGGAGGTAGGGCTCTGGTGGGAGCCCGAGCGGCGCGTGGACCGGCTCGTCTTCCGGGTGCTGCTTTCGGGCGGGGCGGTCGTGGACCTGGCGCTCGAGAGGGCCTCGGGGGAGTGGCTACTCGTTGGCATGGTGGACTGAGATGAGAAGCCTTGACCAGGGTCCCGGTCAAGGCTTCGCGCACCTCCACGTCAGGAGCGGCTTCTCCTACGGGTTCGGGGTCGCCACCCCGGCCGAGCTCGCCACCGCCGCCTCGGAGATGGGCATGGAGGCGCTCGCCCTCACGGACAGGGACGGCCTCTCCGGCATACCGAGGTTCTTCGAGGCCGCCGCGGGCGCGGGCGTCTCCCCGGTACTCGGTGCGGAGGTCAGCGTGGATGGAGGTGGTCACCTGGTGCTGCTGGCCGACGGCATGACGGGCTACCGCTCCCTCTGCCGACTCGTCACCCGCTACAGGTGTTCCTCGGAGGACCGGCGCAAGCCCCTCTGCCCGCTCCCGACACTGTTGGAGCACGCCGGGGGTCTGGTCTGCCTCACCGGCGCCGTGCCGTTCGGGCACGTGCCGCGCCTGGTGCTCTCCGGCCGGACAGGGACGGCGGACCGGGTCCTGCGCGCGCTGCGGGAGGCCTTCGGAGAGGGTCTCTACGTCGAGCTCACAGACGACCGGACGGCGGGGAGCCGGAGGCGGATGGGTCGGGTCACGGAGCTCGCCCGGCGCCACTGCCTCCCCGTGCTCGCGGCGAACGAGGTAGCCTACCTGGGGCCAGAGGACCACAAGCTCCACGACGTGCTCGTGGCCGCCTCGAACCTGACCGGTCTCCCCGGTCCCGGCTACCGGACGACCGACCAGCTCTACCTCAAGCCTCGGGCGAGGATGGAAGCGCTCTTCGGCGACAGGCCCGGCGCTCTCCGCAACGCCGCCGCGGTGGCTGAGCGCTGCGCCGGCGCCGTCGACCTGGGAGGGGAGATCCACGTGCCATCGGCCCGGCTGCGCGGGGGCGAGACAGCTCGTGGGAAGCTCGCCCGGCTCGCGCTCCTTGGGGCAAGAGAGAAGTATGGGCACGTCGAAGGCCGGGTGCGCGCCCGGCTCCGACGCGAGCTCAGGTGCATAGAGGAGCTCGGCTTCGCCCCGTACTTCCTCCTCGCCCGCGAGGCGGCGGAGATAGCACGGGAGAGGGGCATACCCGTGACGGGCCGGGGGAGCGCGGCCAACTCGCTCGTCTCCTACTGCCTGGGGCTGACCCGGCCTGAGCCCTTCTCCAACCGCCTCCTCTTCGAGCGCTTCATGCACGAGTTCCGCTCCGACGCTCCGGACATAGACCTGGACCTGTGCTCTTTGCGGCGCGACGAGGTCCGCGACGAGCTCGCGAGACGCTACGAGGAGTATGGCGTAGCGGTGGCCGCGACGGCGCAGACGATGTCGCTGCGAGGCGCGGTGCGAGTAGCCGCCCGGGCGCTCGGCCACGCCCCGAGCGAGATAGACGCGCTCTCGAGGCACGTGCCGACGCGTTTCAGGGACCGCGAACGGACCTACAACCCGCTCAGCGGCTGGGAGGAGGCGCTGGCCGAGCCCGCTATGCGAGGCCACCCCCTGCAAGACCGGGAGAGATACGGGCTCCTGCTGGAGGTCTCGGGCAGGCTCGCCGGACGCCACCTCCAGGCCGGGACCCACAACGGCGGCCTGGTCTTCGGCAACGAGCACCACCACCTCTCCGAGCTCGCGCCCCTGGAGCCCACGGCCATGCCAGGCCTCCTCAGGGTCCAGTACGACAAGGACGACCTGGAGTACGCCGGGATGCCGAAGCTAGATCTCCTGGGCCTCCGGATGCACACGGCGCTCCACGAGGCGGGCGTCCTCGCATCCAGGAGGACGGGGAAGAGGATTGACCCCTACGACCCGCCGCCTGATGACAGGGAGACATACGCCCTGATCCGGACCGGCAGGAACGCCGGGATGTTCCAGCTCGAGAGCCCCGGCCAGATGCACCTTTCCAGGCGCCTGGGTCCCCGCCGCTTCTCCGACCTTGTGGCCCAGATAAGCCTCTTCAGGCCAGGCCCGGTGAGGGGCGACCTGGTGACGCCCTACGTCTTGAGGAAGCAGGGCAGGGAGCAGTATTCCGTGCCGCTGCCGGAGCTCGGGCCCGTGCTGCGCTCCACCTACGGCGTCCTCGTCTTCCAGGAGCAGGTCCTGGAGATAGCGTGCGTGGTCGCCGGCTTCTCGCTCGCGGAGGGAGACCAGATCCGGCGCGCCATGACCCGCGACCGCGGCCCCGGCGCCATGAAGGCGCTGCGCGAGGAGTTCGTCTCCCGAGCGGTCTCCCGCGGGGTGCCCAGGGCTACGGCCCGTGAGGTCTTCTCCTGGACCGAGGGCTTCGCCGCCTACGGTTTCTCCGCCGCCCACGCTGCCTCCTTCGCCGAGCTCGCCTACGCGTCGGCCTACATGAGAACCCACTTCCCCGCGGAGTACCTCGCCGCCGTCCTGAACGCCCAGCCCATGGGCTTCTATTCCCCGCGCGCGGTTCTAAACGAGGTCCGCAGGATCGGGCTATCGGTATTGCCCGCGGACATCCACCTTTCCGGCGGGGGCTTCACCGAAGAGGAAGACGGCACCGCCCTTCGCGTGGGCCTCAAGTACGCCAGAGGGCTCTCTGGGAAGGCCCTCTCTTCCATCCTCGCTGAGAGGAGCAAGGCTCCCTTCTCCTCCACGCTCGACCTGTACCGCAGGACCGCGGTCGGTCGCGGCGCTTTAGAGAACCTGGTCAAAGGCGGCTTCCTCGACGCCCTCTCCCCGACGGGGGACGCCGGCGGGCGCGCCGCGCTGCTGGCCGAGGTGAGCGTCCTGCCGAAGAAGCCACCTCCCTCGCGGCGAAACCAGGACGAGCTGCCCCTCCCGCATCCGGCGCGCCGGAGCAGGCAGAAGGGGGGCGTCGAGTTGAGAGGACCCGGCTTCCTCCGCCTTTCGGCCGCCCGGCAGGAGACCATGGAGTGGGAGTCGCTCTCCCTCAACATCTTGAGGCACCCTCTATCACCCTACCGTCAGGCGCTCCGCGGGCTCGGCGTGACCCCGAGCCCGGAGATCCTCGAGTTGCCCCACGGGACGCGGGCCAGGGCGGCCGGGCTCCTGGAATCGTTGCAGAGGCCCCCGACCAGGAGCGGCCGGCCCGTCTACTTCCTGCTCATCGAAGATGAGGCCGGATTGTTCCAGGCCACCATCTTCGAGGGCGTCTACAAGAGGGACGGACACATGCTGCACCAGCGCGGCGCCTTCCTCCTAGACGGCAGGGTGGAGCAGGACAAGAGGCGCGGGTTCTCCTTCCTGGTGGAGCGGGTGCGGGACCTCTCGATGGCGCTAGAGGCCGCAGGAAGGGTGCCGGAACCACAAGCAACTCCCTCCTCGGGCGCCTTCTTGCGAGCAAAGCGGCGAGGGAGGAGAGCAGGATAGTGCCGACGGTAGAGCCCGAAGGCCGCGTGCTGGTGACGGCTACCATACGGGACTACGAGCCGATCCCGAGGGAGTGGGCCGGCGAAGACCTCCACCCGCCCTGACCGCTACGGATACCCTGGTTTCACGCGGCCCTGGCTCCACGCACAGGTTGCGTCAATTTTCTGACTCCTCGAAGAATGCGCGCAGATCGGCGAGCGAGCCAGTTAGCTCCTCGAGGACATCGCGTATGGCGTTCGCACCGGCGCACGTCCTTACGTCGCGACAGTACGCCAAGAGAGAACGCTGGAGTCGTTGATGAGGGATCAGAGCGTATACTCGAGGCGGCCGACCGTGTTCCGGCACCGCGGCAGTGCCGGCGGCAACGAGGTGTCTGGACTCCGCACGGTTCGTGTCCGAAAATGGTATGCAGGCGGCGATAGGAGTTAAGCGGTTGGAGACCAGATCAGATAACTTCGTGCGAGCCGCTCGGCTGGACGAGGTGCGCGCCGCCGGCCGCACATCTGTCCGGGTTGCGGGTCACTCGCTGGCGCTGTTCTTCCACGACGGCAGGGTATACGCCGTGGACAATCGCTGCCCACATATGGGGTTCCCTTTGCACCAGGGGAGCGTACGCGACGGCATCCTGACCTGCCACTGGCACCACGCCCGCTTCGACCTGGAGAGCGGCGGGACCTTCGACCAGTTCGCCGATGAGGCGCGCGTCTTCCCGGTGGAGATCAGAGACGGTGAAGTG
>JBJMIY010000321.1:0-3292 GCA_045806605.1 Rubrobacteraceae bacterium | reverse complement strand
AGGCGAAAGTCTCCTCAGAGCCTGAACACCGGGAGAGTGAGTGGTGTGGGAGTTGGTGAAGGACGTAATACGGAAAGCCTCCGACGAAGGACAGCAGGCAAATGTGCGGTGAGACTGATCCGCAACGGTCCGCGCTTGGGGAGCAACCTCAGAAGCAACCCGAGAAGGCCGACGGCGAGCACGGCGAAGTACCCGGTGGTCGTCCCATGACTGGTTCCATGATCCGCGGGGTGCCCGTGCGCCCCGCTCATCGTACCGGCCGCGACTTGGTGCTCCGCGTCGCCGGCGCACTGCGGAGGGTAGCAGATCAGGTGCAGGCCCCCGAAGATCCCGTGGCAGAACAGCAGCGTGCCGACGAGCAGCACGGACAGCTGCCTGGCGCCGAGCAGCTTCATCGGTGTTCCGGTCCCGTCTTACTCGTCACGGGCGACGCCATCTTACCGATCCTGATCACCCTGGCGACCGTGGTGCTGTCCTCCTAAGCGGCTACGGTGTGGCCGGCTTCCTCGATGGCGCCCTCTAGGTCCTCGGTGGTCACCGTACCCTCGTCGTAGGTGACCTCGACCGTGCCCTTCTCGACGTCGGCGTCGACTCTCCGCACTCCGTAGAGCCTTTTCAATCTACCTTCGACTGCGGCCTTGCAGTGGGCGCAGCTCATGTCTGAAACCTTGAGCGTCTTCTCGGTCATCACCTCTCCTTTCACTAACCCTCAAGAAACGCTCGACGGCGGCGCAGAGCTCCTCTATCTTCTCGTCGGTGTCCTCGCCATTCTCTTCGAGTTGGCTTATGCTATACCCCCGTACCGTATAAGACAAGTTGGAGTACCCCCTGCTTCCATGACGTCGCTGGGGCGCGCAGTGACAGCATCCCAGAGACACGTAGAAGACGTTTTGGTTCGAGGAGGAACGTTCGAACCCAGAGCCCCGGGCCAAATAAGGCATGGGCGAGCAGGTATAGCCGAGACGACGCCTGCGAAGCCTGCCGGGAAAAGCAACGCGAAGCTCATTGCTTGGGGAGATCTCCAAATCGACCCGCAAACGCGCCCGCTACCAGGAGGTGGCCACCGAAGGGCTGATAGACTTCGAGGAGTTGCGCACGCGGCTAGCTGCTCTCGAAGACACCCGCGAGGCTGCCGAGGAGGAGCTGGCGCGCTCTGCAGCGGCGCATGGAGCACCTGGCACAGCTAGAGCGCGATAGGGATAGCCTGATGGAGAGCTACGCCGAATTCGCGCCCGAAGCGATCGACGCTCTAGAGCCAGAGGAACGCCGAAGAGCGTATAAAATAATCGGGCTGGAAGTGCATCTGGCGTCTGACGGTTCGTTCGAGGTTAGCGGAGACGTGATGAGCATCTCCAAACTGGAAGTTTCATCGGCATGAAGGTCGTTGTTGCAAGAGACATCGTCAAGTACCACGGGGGCGACCTGAAGGTCCTCTCCGGCGCCTCGCTCTCGGTCGAGGCCGGGGAGAAGATCGGGCTGGTAGGCCGCAACGGCGCGGGCAAGACGACGCTACTCGAGATCCTTGCCGGCAACTCCGAGGCCGACTCTGGCTCCGTCGAGCGCATCGGCGGCGCTAAAGTGGGCGTGACCTCTCAGAGCCTGTACGCGGGCGAGCGGGGCAGGATCTCCGTGGAGCAGGAGATCACCTCCGCCTTCGAGCCCCTGATGCGGCGCGAGAGGGAGCTGGAGGAGCTGGAGGCCCGGCTCGCGGAGGACCACTCCCCCTTGCTCCTCGAGCGCTACGGCAGGCTGCAGGGCGAGTTCGAGCGGGACGGAGGCTATGACTACAGGGCGCGGGCGGCCTCTACCCTCTCCGGGCTGGGCTTCGCTCCGGAGGACTGGAAGCGCCCTGTGGGGTCTTTCTCGGGCGGGGAACAGAGCCGCATAGCCCTCGCCCGGCTCCTGCTCGAGGAGCCCGACCTCGTCTTGCTCGACGAGCCGACGAACCACCTCGACCTCGAGGCCATCGAGTGGCTCGAGAACTTCGTCAAGGGCGCGAAGTCCGCCGTGCTCGTCGTCTCCCACGACCGCCACTTCCTTGACGCCGTAGCGGGCTCGATCCTGGAGCTCGAAGGCGGCAAGCTCACCCGCTACCCCGGTAACTACAGTACGTACGTAAAGGAGAAAAAGGCCAGCGAAGAGCGACTCGCCCGCAAGGCCAAGGCGAACGCCGAGCGCAGGGCGCAGCTCGAGCGCTTTATCGAGAAGAACCGGGCGAAGGCGAGGAAGGCCAGCCAGGCCAGGAGCAAGCAGAAGCTCCTCGACCGGATGGAGAAGGTCGAGGCCCCGAGCGGCGCCAACAAGAACATGAAGCTCGACCTCGGCGACACCTCGCGGGCGGGGCGCGTGATACTCGAGATGGAGAACGTGCGCTACGCCCACGAGGACTCCGACGAGCCCCTCCTCGAAGAGCTCGACCTCGTCGTCGAGCGCGGGGAGAGGGTCGCCCTCCTCGGCCCGAACGGCACGGGGAAGAGCACGGTGATGCGGCTCGCGACTGGCGAGCTATCCCCGCAGCGGGGCTTCGTGCGGCTCGGCCACAATGTATCTCCCGCCTACCAGGACCAGCAGCTCGCCCGCCTCGACGACAATAAGACCGTGGTGCAAGAGGTCATGGACGCTACCGGCATCAAAGCGCCAGAGGCGCGCGACCTGCTCGGCGCCTTCCTCTTCTCCGGGGAGGACGTCTTCAAGAAGGTCTCCTCGCTCTCTGGCGGCGAGAGGAACCGTCTCAGTCTAGCGGAGATCGTGGATAGCGGCGCCAACCTGCTCCTGCTCGACGAGCCGACCAACAACCTGGACATCCCCGCCCGCGAAGCCCTGGAGGAGGCCCTCCTCGAGTACCGCGGCACCATGTTCTTCATCTCCCACGACCGCTACTTCTTGCGAAAACTTGCCACGCGCGTCGTGGACCTGGAGGGCAGGAAGCTCACGAACTACCTCGGCGGCTACGACTACTACCGCTCGCACAGGCGACTCGATGCGAGAGATGGCAAGCGCCGCCCCCGCCGGCGGGTCCGTCCGGGACAGAGCAAAGAAGAGAGCGTGCTCGCATCACGCCTCGTCGCGGTGGAGGGCGAGATAGACGCCACCGAGCGCCGTCTGAGCCGCCTGGAGAAGGAGCTCGCCACCTCCGAGCTCTACGCCGACGGTAAACGCTCGCGCGAGGTCGTACTCGAGCACCGCCAGCTCAAGAACGCCCTCGAGGCACTCTACGCGGACTGGGGCGAGCTACTCGAAGAAACCTAGCACGCCTGCTTCGCAGGCTTGTCAGCACGCTACGCCCTTCGGG
>JBJMIY010000320.1:0-4282 GCA_045806605.1 Rubrobacteraceae bacterium | reverse complement strand
CCCAGGCGGCTTGTCAGCTAGCGCGGTTCGTCGCTCCTCAGCGCGCCAGACAGAGTTACTGTCGCAAAGGCGTCTCGTAACACGTGATCCGGGTGTGAGCCCAACGGCAGAGAGAAAGCTGAAATGCTGACAAGCGAGGGCCGCTTGGCCCGAGCGTGCTTACAAGCTACAACACTTTCAGACGCCGGCGGACTCTGGTCTGGGCAATGTTTGCTGCGATCTCGTCGAAAGCGCGGGCCTGGTCGGTGCCCTCCTCGAAGAGCGAGCGGCCCGGCTCTCCGCTGGCGTCGGGCTGGATCGGGATGCGTCCCAATACCTTCTGCTCCAGCTCCCCGGCCACCCGATCTCCGCCGTCGCCGCCGAAGATCCTCATCTCCTTGCCGCAGTCGGGGCAGACGGCGTGGCTCATGTTCTCGATGACGCCGACGAGCTTCAGGTGCGCCTGCACGGCCATCTTGCCGGCCTTGACCGCGACCCGCGCGGCGTCGGCCTGCGGGGTGGTTACGACGAGGGCCTCTGCCTTGGGGATCATCTGCGCCACGGTGAGCGCCACGTCGCCCGTTCCGGGCGGCATGTCCACGACGATGAAATCCGGCTCGTCCCAGTACACGTCGCGCATGAGCTGCGTGAGGGCCTTGTTGACGATGGGCGCACGCCAGATGACGGCCTGCCCCTCGTTCACGAAGTTGCCCATGGAGATGAACTTGAGCCCCTGCGGCGACTCCACGGGGAAGATGACACCCCCGACCACGTTCGGCTTCTGGAGCGCCCCAAGCATGACCGGCACCGAGGAGCCGTGCACATCGGCGTCGAGTATCTCCACCGAGTGACCGGCCCGATCTAGCGCCGCCGCCAGGTTCACCGCTACCGTGCTCTTTCCGACGCCGCCCTTGCCCGAGACCACGGCGATCACGCGCGTCTTCGACTCATCCTTGAAGGCCGGGGCGAGCTCCGCGGGCCCGCCGTGCAGCGAGGTCATCAGGTTCTGCCTGTCCTCGTCGGTCATCACGCCGAAGTCGACCTCGACGCTCCGAACGCCCTCGATCTGCATGAGCCTGTCCCTGACGTCGGTGGTGATCCTGTGCTTCATCGGACACCCCGCGGTGGTGAGCGCGACGCCCACGGTCACGACGCCGCTCTCTATCTCCACCCCGCGCACCATGTTGAGCGAGATGAGGTCCCGCCCTATCTCAGGGTCCCTGACGTCGCGCAGCGCCTCCCGTACGCCAGCCTCAGAGAGACCATCCGGCGGCTGGCTCGCCGCCTCGTCCTTCGCGACGCTTTCCTCCGGCGGCCTGGCGTCAGAGTGCCGCCTGGTCCACTTGTTGATCTTCACCAGCTGACCTCCGTAGAGTCCCCCGCGTCCGCCGTTTACAGACGGACGGCATCCTCTCGTAGCTTCTCGCGCTGGATGTTATCACAAAGAGGTATTACCTCATTCCAGGCTCGTCCGGGCTCCGCTGTTGTTGAGAGGTCCTACCTGTACTGCTATGATCGGCGCGACGAAAGGAGAGGAGATGGGCAAGGTTATCCAGTGCACCGAGGCTCAGGAGACCTGGGACTTCGAGGTCGACCCCGGCTGTGACTTCGTTGCCCGCGGGGAGACAGAGGACGAGGTCCTGGCCGGGATCATGGACCACATGCAGTCGGTGCATCACTGGAACGAGCTCTACGAGCAGGACTTCGACAAGGCCCGTGCGCTGGTGATCCGCGACGAGTAGCAGCGAGGCGGGGAATAGGAGATGGAATCGTCCCCGGTCCCAAGACACGTCTTCGTTGCATATTACCCTGAAGGCCCTCACGAGGGCCCGATCACTATAGGCCTTTTCGGGGTCCGGGACGGTGCCCTGCTCCCCGTGTTCCCCTCCCGCCAGAAGGCTATAGACTTCGCGGTCCGAACCCTCGGATCGCCCCCGAACCCGAAAGAGAGCTGGGATGGGGTCGAGCTCCCCGCAGCCGACCTGATACACCTCCTCCTCGGCGACGCCTCTATAACCTACGTCGCCATTAACCCACCGCCCTCAGGCGATGTAGAGCTTGTGCCAGCCCCCGAGTACGTCGAACGCCTCGAGCCCGAAGCCGGAGAGATAGACCCCACCACAATGGACTTCCGCCGGTCGCTGGTCCGGTCCCTGATCTACGGCGACGTCAGCTGAATATCCCCGCATGTATAGCCCTAAAAAGCCGCCAGAGGCATACTTCGTGCGCGCCCCGGGAATATAGAGAAAATGCTACAATCCCCACCAGGTGGGATTGACCTGACCACTCGCCGCTGATACCATGCGCGGCAACTGGTAAAGTGGTCAGGCCAGAGTCTCTGGCGACCGAAGCTGGGGGCTTGGGAGATGGCTCTTGGGGTGGGTCAGAGAGGGAAGGAGAGGGAATGCCGACTGGCAGAGAAGCTGGCGACTCGGTACCTAGGGAGCAGGACTCGACAGAGGGTCGCACATCGACGGAGGTAAGCGAAGAGGCGAAGAGCGTCGAGTTTACGTATCGGGGGATCTTCCAGAAGACGCTGGCAGCGGCCCTGTGCAAGCATGTAGTCCTGGCGGCCCGCGAGCGGGACTGGCTGGGGTCCACGATCCAGCGCTACAGCGACTCGCCTGAGCGCAACGGGATCCCTGCCAAGCAGTTCGCGGTAATTGCTCCGGACACGGAGACGCTCGAGCAGCACATGGCCAAGTACGAGCCCAACGAGCTGGACGTGATCACGGTCCTCGACGACACGATGTGCGACGGGATCGAGTCCTGGGCCTGGTACGGGCGGCAGCCGATCAACGTGCGCCTCAGGCGCGGCGGGACGCTGCTGGTGGTCTCGAACAGGCCGCCCGAGGAGCTTCTCAAGGTCATCCCGCAGAAGCCCTGGGATTGGACGCTGGCCATCTTGCCGGGGACGCCGAGCCTGGGCGGGCTCTGGGTCTACCGCGACGACGGCACTGACATGCGGGTGCTCGGCGCCATCGCGAGCACGCGCCCCGACGTCTTCGAGTACGGTGAGATAGAGGCCGTGGTGAGCGACAGTGGGCTCGGCGAGAAATATCTCGCCGCTCTCAAGAACGGCCACGACGAGGTCAAGACCCACGAGGTCAAGGCGGGCGAGGGCAAAGAGGACGACTACGAGCCGGTCAAGCTGCCGGGGTGGCGCGAGATGCGCGAGGCCATCATCGTCGAGGCCGTCAAGCCGGGCGAGCGCAACCCGCACTACAAGACCTCCTCGGATCGGACCATGCGGCCGGTGGTCAACTTCGACACGTGCATCAAGTGCCGCCAGTGCTGGATCGACTGCCCCGACGAGTGCTTCGAGATCAGCCCCGAGGCGTTGCACCCCGTTAACTACGAATACTGCACCGGCTGCGGCATCTGCGCCAACGTCTGCCCGGTCGAGGACTGCATCGTGATGGTCAACGACCTCGAGTTCATCGAGGAGGGCGACAAGGACGTCTTCCCGATGTGGCAGGAGGACAAGGACGCCTACCACGAGTGGCGGAACGAGAAGATAGAGCGCGGGCGCATAGCCCACGAGAACTTCTTCAACGCCGACACCTGGGCGAAGTGAGAGGAGGGGAGATGACCACTCAGGAGACGACCGGGCGCGAGGTAAAGCAAGTAGAGAAGCTGATGACCGGCACGGAGGCCGTCGCCCAGGCCGTGAAGCTGGCTGACGTCGAGGTGACGTCGGCGTACCCGATCCGGCCCTACGACGGCGTCATGCAGGCGGTTGCCAAGCTCATCGCCGACGGCGAGCTCGAGTGCGAGTACATCGTCGCCGAGGGCGAGCACTCCCAGTTCGAGATCTGCAAGCACGCCTCGTCCGTCGGAGCCCGTGTGTTCGTCGGCTCCTCGGGCGTGGGCTGGATGTATGCGATGGAGTCCAACGCGGTCACGCCTTCCTTGAGGTTGCCGGTCGTGGCTATGATCGGCAACCGGGCGCTCGACGATCCGGGGGCTTTCGGCGTCGAGCACAACGATGCGCTGTGCGTGCGAGACCTCGGCTGGCAGCTCTGCTGGGTGGAGAACGCCCAGGAGTGCTTCGACGCTACACTCATGGCCTACCGCGTCGGAGAGGATCCCAGGGTCTCTCTGCCCGTCGGCCTCGGCGTGGACGGCGCGTTCATCACGCACTCGCAGGCGCTGCTCCAGATCCCCGACCAGGAGAGCGTGGACGCTTTCCTGCCGCCTTATGATCTGGGTAACAGGGTGCTGCACCCGGACAACCCGATCAGCATAGCCCCCCAGGCCAACGAGGACTGGGTCATGGAGATCCGCAAGCAGGCCGACGAGG
>JBJMIY010000319.1:0-5114 GCA_045806605.1 Rubrobacteraceae bacterium | reverse complement strand
TGCTACGTGCTGGCGGTGTTGCCGGGGTTGCTCGACGACCTGACGGGCAACGAGACCGCGGCGGTGGTGTTCTACCGGTTGTGCTCTCTGGGGCTCACGGGCGTCTTTCTGGTCCTGGTAGCGCGCAGTTTTTTCAGCGGTGTCAAGGAAGCCGAGGAGTACGAGACCGACGAGGACGGCTCGATGCTTCTGGGGAGGGTCGAGGAGGAGCTCGCGGCGCGCAGGGGCGTGCAGGTCGCGGTCATCCTCGTCGACCCCGGGCGCAGGGTCGAAGACGTGTCGTTGCTCCTAGAGAGGGTGAGGGCGCGCATCGAGGAGCCCATCCTGCTCGGCGAGGGCACCGTCTTCGGGGTGGTCTTGAGCGGGGTCGACGACCGGACGGTCGAGAGCGCGGCCAGGAGGGCGCTTGCGGCGGCGAGCTCGCTCGGGGCCGAAGAGACGCGGGCGGGGGTTGCGATCTACCCTCGCGACGCCCGCTCCGCCGAAGATCTGCTCGTCGCCGCCGGGCACGCGCTCGAGGCGGCCTTCGAGGTCGAGTCCCCGAGCGCCATAGTGATGGCCGGCAGGAACACGCCGCGCGCCGCGCACCGCTACCGCGCTGCTCGCTGAAACCCTATTCGGGGCGCTTCGTACCGATGCTATAATCGGCGGCGTATTGCAACCTTCCGGGGGTAGCGGCGTAATATGAGTAGATTTTTCAGGGCGATCCGCGGTTTCTTCGGGCGGCTACTCTCGGGGGTGGAGCAGCGCAACCCGGAGATCCTGCTGGAGAACGCCGTGCAGGATGAGCTGAACAACCTCAAGAAACTGCAGGTGGCCGCTGCGCGCACGATGGCCTACGAGAAGATGTTGACCAACGACGCCGCGACGAAGCAGAAGCTCGTGGCCGCCAAGGAGCGCCAGGCCCGCGAGCTGGCCGCCCGGGGGCAGCGGGAGGCGGCCATCGAGGTCGTCCAGCAGAAGCAGGAGGCCCAGACCTCTCTGGTCGAGATAGAGAGCCGGCTCGGGGAAGCCAGGGCGAACTCGGAGGAGATGGAGCGGGCCTTCCGCGATCAGGAGCGCCGCTACAACGACGTCGTGCGCGAGCGGGCCGCCCTCATGGAAGAGCACCAGCGAGCTAGGGCTCTGCGCATCGCCAACGAGGCCCGCTCGAGCGTCTCGCTGTCCGACTCGTCGAGAGACCTGGAGAGGGCTAGACAGGCGATCCGGCAGGCTTCCTACGAGGCCCAGGCTGTTGGCGAGCTCGGCACCAGCGAGACCGAGCGCCAGATAGCCGCCGCCGAGATAGACATAAAACGCCTCGACGCCGAGCGCGAGCTCGAGATGATAGAGCTCCAGATGGGCCTGCGGGACGCCGACTCGCTCGAGCCCGCGCCCACCGCAGAAGCCAACGAAGAGGCCCCCGCCGAACAGCCGGACGAGGCGCCGGCCAAAGGCCCGCCCGAGGAGGAAGAGAGATCCCGTGGCTAGAAAACGGAGCGGCTCGCAGATCCTGATGCGCCTGGCCCCCTTCGGGGCGTTCACCGGGTTCGGGACGCTGGCGTTTATAGGAGATGCATATACCCTCGCCGCTCTCCTCGGCATCGGAGCGTTCGTCACGGGCAAGCGGCTACTGGACCGGGAGGGCAACAGGCGCAAGGAGCTTTGGCGGCGGGTGCGGGACAACGAGCGGGAGCTTGGCAGGGTGGCGCGCGAGGACCGGGTAGCTATGCCGCAGATGAAGCGGCTCATCTCCCTGCAGAGGGGGCTACTGGAGAGCTGGGAGCTGTTGCCGGAGGAGTACAGGCCGCTGTTGGACGGGGACGTCTCCAGCATCGTCGGCGAGGTAGAGGGCACGGCGCGGCTAGCCAGGCGGCGGGCTGCACTCAGGAGGCACCTGGAGAGCATCGACCGGCGCCAGATCTCGCGCCGCATCGAGGGGTTGGAGCGGGACCTGGCGGAGCTCGAGGAGGGCTCGCCCTTGAGGGCGCCGTTCGAGACCGCTCTCTCCGGGAGGCGCGGGGAGCTTGCCTCGTGCGCGGATATCCTGGACGGTATCAGCAGGATCAACGCCCAGCTCGAGGGCGCGGAGAGCCTGCTCGGCAACCTGCGCGGGGAGCTGCTCGCCCTCGACACCAGCCTCTCCCCGGGCTCGCTCGAGTCGAGCCTCGTGCACCTCAAGGAGAGGGTCGCGTACTTCCGTCAGAGCCTTGACGAGGTGACGCGAAGCGTCGAGACACTGCCTGTGACAGAGAGGCTGCCCGTACGATGAGCGAGGAACGGCCGGCTACGCGGGGCGGGTTCTTCTCCAGGGTGTTCTCCGGCAACCTGGAAGGGGAGGACGAGACCACGATCTACCCGGCCAGGGAGGTCGATGTGGAGGAGACCGGGGGAGAGACAGTGGAGACGCGGGGTTTCACCGTCGAGCGGGCGGCCGAGATCATAAAGCACCTTCCGCCGGAGGTGCCGCGCCCCGCCGCGGTGCGTATCGTGCGGGGGACTCTGGAGGCCGCGGGCATAAACGTCGACGACCTGGCGAGCTCCACAGGGGCGCGGGAGGCCAAGCTCAACTCCGAGATAGAGCTCAGCCAGGGCCGCATACAGGAGTTCAAAGACAAGACCGAGGAGGTGATCCGAACCTACGAGGACGAGATCCGGAAGGCCCGCGAGGCCAGGGACTTCGGCATCGCCGAGGAGGAGCGCAAGATCTCCGCCTCCCGCTCGGGCCTGGAGGATGTCGAGAGGGTGCGCGACTTCTTCAGCCTGTCGGGGGAGCCCCAACCGGCCGCGGAGGACCCCGCAGGCTCCTCGACGACGAGCGACCTCCCTCCCGGGGAGGAGACGCAGGTGATGGAGCCCGCGGACGAGGACGACACCCAGATCCTGCGCCGTCCCGGCCCGCTCTCCGATAACTATTTCGAGACCGGGGAGAACCGCGATCGGTGAGCATCCCGCGCCGCCTCGGGCGCATAGCCCGGGGTCTCGTAACTAACCTCCAGGAGGACGATCGCTTCCGCGAGACCCTGCGCGCCGGCCGTGAGCGCGGCGAGGCGCTCAGAGGAGCCTTCGAAGCCGGACTGAGAGGGGCCTCCGAGGAGTGGCGCGCCGCCGAGAGACGGCGCGCAGCTGAGGAGCGTCGCACCGCAGCGGGGGAGCAACCCTCAGGCGGGTGGTCCTCCGCCTTCCCGCCCAGGAGGTATCAACCCAACGTCCTCGCGGCCTACAACCGGCTCGGCCTGGTGCCCGGCGCCTCCATAGAAGAGGCGGACAAGAAGCGCCGGGAGCTCATCAAGCGCTACCACCCCGACCGCTTCTCCGAGCCCGAGCAGCGCGCCAGGGCGGAGCGGATCACAGCCGAGATCAACGCCGCTCATGACACGATCGAACGCCACCTCCTTCGTCGCTAGGTTTCAATTTGTGGTTTTTCCTGATGCCTGAAGCCTCGCGTTTGCCGTTAGAATAGGGTTCATGAGAGTAGACGGTATGATCGAGGAATTCTCCGCCTACCTCTCCGACGACCCGAACACCAGCCCGCGCACCGCCGAGTTCTATGAGGCAGATCTCAAGGAGTTCGCGCGCTTCCTCGCGGAGAAGAACGTCACGGAGGTCGAAGACGTGGGTGTCGGCGCCGTGATGGAGTTCCGGAACCGCCTGCTCGACGAGCGGCGCAAGCGCTTCACCGTCTACCGAAAGGACGCCGCTGTGCGGCGATTCCTCGACTGGGTGAGGACTAGCACCGACGCCGAGCTCGACTTCGACCCTATAGAGCCCATGCACCAGCCACTCGACCAGCAGATAGTCTTCCTCGAGGACGAAGAGGCCGGGCAACTCCTCTCCTTCCCGATAAAGGCGCGCGACGACGCCCGTGACGCCGCCGTCATAAGGCTGATGCTCGACACAGGGGTGACGGTCAGCGAGATCCGGGGTCTCCTGAGGAGCGACGTGGATCTCGAGGCCGGCCAGATACAGCTCGGCGGCCCGGGCTCCCACCTCGCACCCCGCGCCCTCCGCCTCTCCGAGGCGACGGTCGAGGCCGTCCGGCGCTACCTGGGCATGCGCCAGGATGAGACGCCGGAGCTGATCGTGGGCCGCGCCGCCCGCCCCATCGCGACCTCCAAATCTCTCCAGAACTCCATCTGGAAGCGTTGCGAGGAGGTGGGCATGTGGCGCGTCTCTCCGATGGTCCTCCGCCATACCTTCGCCATCCGGCTCCTGAGGCGCGGCGCTACCCTGAACGAGCTCAAGGAAGCTCTGGGCGTCCGCGACACCTCCAACATCGGGGTTTACAAAAAGTTCCTCTAAGAGCTTGCACCAATGGGCGGGTGCGTATGTATCAAGGGGCGGTGAGGAGGCGGTCCAATTGCTTTAAGTGGTCGCGAGTGCAAAAAGTTGCCAGCCTATCGGCGCGGCCTGAAAGAAGGCATGCTCAGCCTGCCAGAGGGCGACTTAATGGGCTAATTACCCGCATGGCTTTGGCACAAACGCGATATGTTACGAGATCGATATGCGAGGGTATCGACTAGGACGAAGAATCGCCGGGGACCGTTCGAAGTGACGGCGCGGCGCGATCTAAGGTGGGGAGCGGCTAAAGAGAAGGTGGAGAAAGTGACTGCTGAAGTCCTCGACAAGTTCGCAGAGTTGATCACAGTCGCCTTGGGACTCGTGGCAGCCCTGGCATGGAACACGGCTATCCAGAACCTGTTCACCATGATCTTCGGCAAGGCGGGGAGCGCCTTGATCGGGCAGTTCGTCTACGCCATCATAATCACGCTCGTGGTAATCTTCGCGACCATCACGGTCAGCCGGGCAGCCGAGCGCGCCCGGCTCACGGAAGAGCGCCGTCGGCTCGAGGAAAGAACGCCATAACAGTAATGTCGGGGCTCGACCCGGTAACCTTCGAAGAGCACCCCCTTTGTGAGCACTTCGGTGAATAGCGTCCCAGGCGCCCATGGGATATGTCACAGTTGTTACCGGAGGACATATCTCCTATGTTCTTGGCGTTGCTTTAGCGTTAGGGTGGGAACGTAAAATGCTGCTGGACTACAGTTGAGCGGGTGACGGCAAGGTTGCCGCCCTAAGGAAGAGGAGATCTGGTAGATGAGTGAGCAAGCGCGCAAGATAGAGCACGAAGCCAT
>JBJMIY010000318.1:0-4540 GCA_045806605.1 Rubrobacteraceae bacterium | reverse complement strand
ATAAAGTGGATCGAAGACCGCTCCGAGAACTACCTGGCGACCATCCACGGTCGCGGGCAGGTGCAGGACATCGAGGTGGCCGCCGACTCGGAGGGCAAGATCCTCGGCATGAAGGTCAATCTTCTCGCCGACATGGGCGCCTATCTGCACCTGAACACGGCGGGTATACCGCTGCTCGGCGCGTTCATGTACCCCGGCGTCTACACCAACAAGACGCCTACCGATGCTTATCGGGGGGCAGGTCGCCCCGAGGCCGCCTACGCCGTCGAGCGCATCATGGACGCCCTCGCCGCCGAGGTAGGGATCGACCCCGCCGAGGTGCGCCGCCGCAACTTCTATGAGCCCTTCGACGAGCCGACGGATACCCCCGCCGGCATCCAGTACGACTCCGGCAACTACCAGCTGACGCTGGATCGGGTGCTCGAGCTGGCCGACTACGATGGGCTGCGCGAGGAACAGCGCCGGAGGCGGGAGAACGGTGACCCCGTACAGCTCGGTATCGGGTTCTCCACCTACACCGAGATCTGCGGCCTGGCCCCCTCGCAGGTGCTCTCGGCCCTGGGGGCCGGGGGGGCCGGCTGGGAGATGGCGAAGGTCCAGATGCTGGCCTCGGGCAAGGTCGAGGTCATCACGGGCACGACCCCCCACGGCCAGGGCCACGTGACGAGCTGGTCCCAGATCGCCGCTGACGTCCTCGGCGTCGACGTGGACGATGTGGAGGTCTTGCACGGCGACACGGCGATAGCCCCGTACGGGCGCGACACCTACGGCTCGAGAAGCCTCCCCGTGGGCGGCGTCGCGGTGCACCTCGCCTGCGACAAGGTGGTAAAGAAAGGCAAGAAGATAGCGGCGCACATGCTGGAGGCGGCGGAGGAGGACATCGAGTTCGAGGGAGGACGCTTCTCCGTGGCCGGTTCCCCCGACCAGAACGTCACGATACAGGACGTCGCCGCTGCGGCTTACCTGGCCGACAACCTTCCCGAGGGAATGGAACCGTTGCTCAACGAGGGCTACACTTTCGATCCGCCCAACTTCACGTGGCCGTACGGGACCCACATCTGCGTGGTGGAGGTGGACACCGAGACGGGGATGGTCACCATCCCCAAGTACGTGGCGGTGGACGACTGCGGGCCGGTGGTCAACCCGGCTATCGTGGACGGCCAGTTGCACGGCGGCATCGCGCAGGGGATAGCGCAGGCCCTCTACGAGGAGGCCGTCTACGACGACGACGGCAACCTGGTGACAGGCACTATGGTCGACTACCTGATCCCCGGCGCCCCCGAGATACCGAACATGATACTCGACCGGACAGAGACTCCCTCCCCCACCAACCCGATGGGCGTGAAGGGCATAGGGGAGTCGGGCGCCATAGCCGCCCAACCGGCGGTCATCAACGCGGTCATAGACGCGCTCTCGCATGAGGGCATCACCCACATAGACATGCCGGCCTCCCCGATGCGGGTGTGGCAAACCCTACAAGAGGCTCGAGGCAGGGACGCGCGACGCCGACCTCTCGGGACGTCCGTCGCTGTCGGGGGAGACGGGGCAGGACAATGCGGATGAGGTTTAGCCCAAGCCCTGAGGAGGGAAGCACCGGGTTTTTTGTGCCGGCGGTCACCCAAGCCCTCAACCCCCAGCTCCTGCCGTCCCTCCGCCGCCCATGGCGCTGACGATGCTGTAACGGTTTTTCCGTCGGTTTCTTGCATATTACTCCGTATCTTCGCGTCCCAAAACGATATACGTTCTGCGATCCAACCTTGGATGGCGCTCTTGTTGGCGATCCAGTTCTCAGGGGATCTTTACGGTAGGCTCGCGCAGACTTTACAATCCAGGATGAGAGGAGTTATTGGCTTTTGACGACGGAGAACTAGCAGAGGAGGCGGTACTGGTCTTCGGTTCGTGTGGCAGGATGAGAGGAACGCCGTGAGCCCCTTGCTGGAGATGCGTGGCATCACGAAGCGCTTCCCCGGCGTTACGGCGCTCGACGGGGTGGACTTCGAGCTCGAGAGGGGCGAGGTGCACGTGATCCTGGGTGAGAACGGCGCCGGCAAGAGCACCCTCATAAAGATGCTCTCGGGCGCCTACCAGCCTGACGAGGGTGAGATCCTGCTCGATGGGCAGAGGGTAGATGTCTCCTCAGCCACGGTTGCACAATCTATAGGCATCTCCACGATCTACCAGGAGTTTAACCTGGTCCCGCAGCTCACCGTGGCGGAGAACATCTTTCTCGGTCGCCAGCCCCGGCGTCTCGGGCTCGTCGTGGATCGCCGGAGGATGAACAGCGACGCACGGAAGCTACTGGAGAGCATAGAGGTTCGCGTGGACCCTGACGTTCTGGTTTCGGCTCTGGGCGTCGCGCAGCGGCAGATGATCGAGATAGCGAAGGCGCTCAGCCTGGACGCCAGGATCCTGATCATGGACGAGCCGACCGCCTCCCTCTCGGGGCAGGAGGTCGAGCGCCTGTTCGAGATCGTCCGTGGCCTGAAGAAGGATGGGGCGGGCATCATCTTCATCTCGCACCATTTGGAGGAGGTGGCCGAGATCGGGGATAGAGTGACTGTCTTGCGGGACGGCAAGTTCGTGGACCGGGTGCCGGCCGGCACCGACCCTTCGGAGCTGGTGCGGATGATGGTCGGGCGGTCCATCGAGGAGCAGTTCCCCCGACGGAAGCCCGAAGTCGGGAATGTCTTGCTGGAGGTCAAGAACCTCTCTCGCGAGGGGGTTCTATATGATATCTCCTTCCAGGTACGAGCAGGTGAGGTGGTCGGAATAGCCGGGATCGTGGGGGCCGGCAGGACGGAGCTAGCGCGTGCTATCTTCGGCGCAGACCCCGGAGATTCTGGAGAGGTGTGGGTGAGGGGACAGCGGATAGAGCATATGGGCCCTCGCGAGGCGAAGCGGCAGGGTATCGGCTTCATCACCGAGGATCGGCAGGGGCAGGGGATCGTACCGCCGCTCTCTGTGGCCGAGAACCTCAATCTCGCCTCGCTCGGCAAGAGCACGAGCGCTGGGCTCGTCGACCGGGGGCGGCAGCGGAGGCAAGCTGAGAAGATGATCGAGGACCTGAGCATACGCACGCCGGGTCCCGAGCAGGAGGTGCGCTACCTCTCCGGCGGCAACCAGCAGAAGGTGGTCATCGGGAAGTGGCTGCTGGCCGACTCGAAGGTCCTGATAATGGATGAGCCCACCCGCGGGATAGACGTGGGTGCCAGGGTCGAGATCTACGAGTTGACGAACGAGCTTACACAGGAGGGGGCGGGGATCCTGATGATCTCCAGCGATCTCCCTGAGGTGCTCGGGATGAGCGACCGGATACTGGTGATGCGCGGGGGCCGCATCACGGGCGAGCTCTCGACAGAAGAAGCCACCCAGGAGAGGATCATGGCGCTGGCCACACAGGGGAGCGAGGCCGCCGTTGGCTAGTGTGGCAGAGAGGCTCAGGCCTCGCGAGCTGCTCTCGCGCAGCGGGCCGCTCGGCGGCCTGATCCTGCTCTGCGTGGTGATGACGATACTCTCCCCTTACTTCCTCACCTTCAACAACCTGTTCAACGTGGGGACCCAGATAGCCGTGGTCGCCATTCTGGCCTTCGGACAGACTTTTGTTATAGTCTCGGGCGGCATCGACCTCTCGGTCGGGAGCGTTCTGGGGCTCGCCGGCATAGTGTTCGGCTGGGCGACCGCGGTGGCGCACCTCCCGCTGCCCGCCGCCCTCGCGCTCGGTATCGGGGTTGGTGCCCTGGCGGGCTTGACAAACGGCCTGCTCATCACTCTGGCCAACCTGCCTCCTTTCATCGCGACGCTGGCGATGCTCAGTGCGGCCAGGGGGCTGGCGCTGGTGATCTCCAACGGCCAGCCTCTGAGCCCGATACCGGCGGCGATCCGTGCTCTGGGCAGTGGGGATCTCTTCGGCTTCATGCCGTTGCCCGTGGTCCTGATGCTCGTGATCTGGGCCCTCACCGTCGGGATTCTGCGCGGTACCTACGCTGGCCGGTGTATGTACGCCATCGGAGGGAACGAGGAGGCCTCGAGGCTCTCGGGGATAAACGTCTCCCGCCAGAAGCTGCTCATCTACACCCTCTCTGGGCTCTTCGCCGGCATTGCCGGCGTCCTTCTGACGGCCCGCCTGGCCTCGGCCAGCCCCCAGGCGGGTTTCACCTACGAGCTCGACGCCATAGCGGCGGTGGTGATCGGGGGCGCGAGCCTCTCGGGCGGGGTGGGCAGCGCCTCGGGGACCCTGATCGGGGCGCTCATCCTCGGGGTCCTGAGAAACGGCCTGAACCTGCTTAACGTCTCCGCGTTCTGGCAACAGGTGGTCATAGGAGCCGTGATCGCCCTCGCCGTGATGACCGACACCCTGCGACGCAGAAAGGGATAGGAGGAGCATGAGCAAGAGAATTACTACCATCCTTGTTGTAGTACTCGTTCTGGCAGCCTTGATGGCGGCCGTCGGTTGCCAGCGCGGCGGCGGAGAGGGTGGTGGAGGCAAGGCCAAGATAGGGCTCTCAATCTCGACTTTGGACAACCCGTTCTTCGTGACTAT
>JBJMIY010000317.1:0-4618 GCA_045806605.1 Rubrobacteraceae bacterium | reverse complement strand
GCCCTCGCCGTCCAGTTCGTCCTCGACGGTATACAGACTAGCCTCACAAGTTAATCGATATTTGACCGATCGTTCCAATAATCGTATACTGCGCCGGCGAGTGCTGGACACCGGGCGGACGGGGGTGAGCAAGACGAGGATCGAGGGGTCTGTAGGAAGCGCAGGGTGGTGGCGGACGCCTGTTGTGGTGATCGTGTGTGGGTGTTTGATCGCCCTGATCACCTACGGTCTCAGGACGAGCTTCGGGCTGTTCGTCGAGCCGCTCTCGGAGGGGCGTGGGTGGAGCCGGGAGGTGTTCGCGCTGGCCATAGCGATCCAGAACATCCTCTGGGGCCTGGGGCAGCCTGTGGCCGGGGCCATCGCCGACCGCTATGGCTCGGCCAGGGTACTGGCCGTCGGCGGCGCGATCTACGCTCTGGGCGTCGCTCTAATGGCGGTGAGCACCACGCCGCTCGCGTTGAACCTGACCGCTGGCGTCCTGGTCGGGCTCGGGCTGTCGGGCGGCTCTTTCACGATCGTCATAGCGGCGTTCAGCCGGCTGGTGCCAGAGGACCGGCGCTCGTGGTCGATGGGAGTTGCGACCGCGGCCGGCTCGCTCGGGCAGTTCGTCTTCGCTCCCGTGGGGCAAGCTTTCATTAGCTCGTACGGTTGGGCAACGGCGCTCTTGCTGCTCGCTTGCTTCGGCGCGACCGTGCCGCTGCTCGCCGCGGCCCTGAGGAGCAGCGACGCCGGCGAGGCTACCGGCTCCGTAGAGCTTCCTGCGCGGGAGGCTGTGCGCGAAGCCTTCGGGCACGGGAGCTACCTGCTGCTGGTGGCCGGGTTCTTCGTCTGCGGCTTCCACGTCGCCTTCATCACCACGCATCTGCCGGCCTACCTCTCCGACGCCATGGCCTACTCGCACGCCCACGGCACGCATACCGGAGTGGGGCTCGCAGCGTGGGCTCTGGCGCTCATCGGGCTGTTCAACGTGCTGGGGTCGTACGGGTCAGGCATCCTCGGAGACAGGATGAGCAAGCGGAAATTGCTCGCTGGGATCTATCTTTCAAGAGCGGCGGTCATTGCGTTGTTCGTGACGCTGCCGCCCTCGACGCTGGTCGTGCTCGCCTTCGCGGCGGCGATGGGGGTCTTGTGGCTATCGACGGTCCCGCTGACCTCCGGGCTCGTCGCCGTCATGTTCGGGACCCGGTACATGGGCACTCTGTTCGGGTTCGTCTTCCTGAGCCACCAGGTCGGCGCGTTCCTCGGGGTGTGGCTCGGCGGGGTAGCCTTCGAGCAGACCGGCAGCTACGCTCCGGTGTGGTGGGCCAGTGTTTTCCTGGGCGTTCTCGCGGCGGCGCTGCACTGGCCGATAGTCGAGCGTCCCGCGCCGGCTTATGCGGCTGCGGCGCGGACCGGTTGAGGAGGATCGAGGTGGCCAGGACCAAGGAGTTCGAGCCGGATAGAGCGCTGGACAGCGCGATGGACCTGTTCTGGCGCCAGGGCTACGAGGCTACCTCCGTGCACGACCTCCTGGCAGAGATGGGTATCGGGCGGGGCAGTATGTACGACACCTTCGGCGACAAACGCACGCTGTTTCTGGCGGCGCTCGACCGGTTCGAGGAGACGAGGGTGTCGAGAGCGGACGGGATACTTGCGAGCTCGGCGTCGGCATTGGAGGGCATAAGGCGACTCTTCGAAACGACCATAGAGGGGCTCGTCTCCTACGAGCCGCGCCGCGGGTGCCTCCTGGCGAACACGGCCGTGGAGCTCGCGCCGCACGACGAGGAGGTAGCGGGGAGGATCTCTCGCTACGTACGCCGCACCGAGGACGCGTTCGAGCGGGCGCTGGTGCGCGGGCGCGCCGCCGGTGAGGTCCCCGCCAACAAAGACCCGAAGGCCCTCGCCCGTTTCCTGGTGAGCACCCTGCACGGCGTGAGGGTCCTCGCGAGAGCCGGAGTGGACCGGGCCGTCCTCGACGACTCGGTGCGGACGGCCCTCGAGGTGCTCCGGTAGATACCCTGCCGGCTGAGACGTTTATACTCTCTTGCATGGCAGGCGATCCCATAGTCCTGGTCGGCGGATTGGCGGCGTGGCCGGGGAGGTACCGGAGTCTCGCGCAGAGCCTACACGAGATCTCCGGCGCAGAGGTGTACACGGCCCCGATCACACCCCTTGACTGGCTGCTGGGACGCCTCAGAGGTTATGGGCAACTGGTCTTCGAGGTCGCCAGCGTCGTAGACCGCGCGCTGCTCGAGAGCGAGTCGGACAAGGCCGTGCTCGTGGGACACTCTATGGGCGGCATCGCCTGCCGGATATACCTCGGCGGAGATCCTCCCTTCGGCGGCCGCCGCTACTCGGGCTACCGGCGGGTGAGGCGCCTGATCACACTGGGCACCCCTCACCTCGTCGCTAACGAAAACCTCACCCTCACTAGCAGGGTCAATGACTATTTCCCGGGCGCCTTGCACGAACCGGCGGGCCTCGAATACCTGTCCGTGGCTGGCGCTGGCGCTGACGGAGCGGCCTCGGCCCGCGTTCGCAGGAGGTACGAGCGTCTGGTGGAGGATGGCAGGGTGGCAGGCGACGGGGTCGTGCCGGTGGAGTCGGCGCTGCTACCCGGCTCGGAGGCTCTCGTCCTCGATGACCTTTATCACAACGGGATCTACGGGCGGTGGTACGGCTCGGATCTGGCGGCGGTCGAGCGGTGGTGGCCTGGAGATTTGCGCCTTAACGCGAACCTTGTGGGCGAGCGCCGTGCACAGAGCAAGCTTCGGACGCCATCACACACCACAAGGAGAGGCCAAGATGCCGGCTGACGAGCCGCGTAGCGCTGACGAGCACGGTTGGGAGGTTCACGAGTCCAGCGCGGACGCCTTGAGGGGTGCGATGCGCCTCTTCCCCACCGGCGTCACAGTAGTCACCTCGGGCCGCGAGGAAAGAGCCGAGGGCATGACGGCGAACGCGGTTGTCTCCGTCTCCCTGGACCCCCCACTCTTCCTGGTGAGCGTCCACAAGGACGCCCGTCTAAACCCCCGTATCCGCGAGGAGGGCTACTTCGCCGCCAATATCCTGGCCGCCGAACAGGAGGGGTTATCCAGGCTCTTCGCCTCCCCCGAGCGCTCGAGCGGGCTGCCGGCGATCCGGTCTCTAGGCGGCGGCTACGGCTCTACCGGCGCCCCGCTCGCGACGGGGGCGCTCGCGGTCATAGAGTGCGAGCTCGAGGCGGTCCACCCCGGCGGCGACCACGACCTCTTCGTCGGGCGGGTCGTAGCCGTCAGGATGGGCGACACTCGCAGGGAACCTCTGATCTACCACGAGGGCGGATACACCACCCCCAGACCCGTGCAACGTCCCGGGGAGGCCGGCGCGTTCGTAGACTCCGTCCGCGGCTTCGACGCCCGCCTGCAGCGCCTCAGAGGAAGAAAGCGCCGCTAGAGCCGGGATGTTCAACCGGGAGCTACTCCCTATGGTCCGGCCGCACCCTTCGGATCCCGAGGGGCTCGTGTTCGCGGAGGGCACGGAGCAGAACGGTGTGATCCTGGCCGGAAAGGTCCGTTCTCCCTCCGGCGAGACATACGAGGTGAAGAACGGTTACCTCGACCTGCTGAAGAACCGCGCCGGCGCGGACAACGCCGCCAACCTCACCAACTTCCTCCCTGGCGCCGGGCGCGGCTACGAGCCGCTCTGGCGCGTCCACTCCCTCGGCCTGCTCACAGGGGAGCCTTTCTCCAACGAGCGCGAGCTGGGGATCATCTCCGACCTCGCCGGCGTGGAGCGCGGCGGCCGGTACCTCGACCTCGGATGCTCCGCCGGTCTGTACACGCGCAACCTCGCACCTGGCGACGGTGGCGGACTGGTCGGCATAGACATCTCCCCTTCCATGCTCAAAGAGGCCGCCCGCCGCGCCCGCGGCATTGGAGCCAGACCCTCTTTCGCGCGGGTTGACGCTCACAATCTTCCGTTCGCCGATGCCTGCTTCTCCGGGGCCGTCTGCGGCGGCACGCTGAACGAGCTCGGGGACCCGGCGCGCGCTCTGAGAGAGACGCGGCGCGTACTCGAGCCGGGAGGCCGTCTCGCTATCATGGGTATCTTGCGTGCCCGGACCCTTCGCGGGCGGCGTCTCCAGCGCTTCCTCTCCATAAGCGGCATCCGGTTCTTCGAGCCCGACGAGTTAAGAAGCATGCTCGACCACGCGGGCTTCGAGCCTGAAGCATTACAAACGTACGGCGCAGTCTTTTTAGTAGGCGCAACTCGCAGGGGTTGATCTGAAGCGTGCTGAAGTGCGCGCAATGGGTAGGGGCTCGCCCCTACCCATTGTGCTCTAGAAAGGCACTCCGCAGCGGAGGATGACGTTCGAGTAGGGCGTAGCCTCGCCGGTACGGATCACGAGTTTCGCCCCCGGGACCATGCGCTTGAGCTCTTCGTGCGGAACTAAGCCAAGGTCCGGCAGCCGAGTCGTCAGGAATTCGTAGGAGCGAGGGTTCCTGTCCACCTCTTCGGCGGCGGTAGCGCCCTCGATGACCAGCTCTTCGATCACACCGGAGAGCACGGTTTCGAACGAGGGGAGACCGAACCGGAACGCAAGCTCCACGACCTCTGGGCCCGGCGGTATAGGAAGGCCGGCGTCACAGACGACGAC
>JBJMIY010000316.1:0-2606 GCA_045806605.1 Rubrobacteraceae bacterium | reverse complement strand
GCACCGGCAGCTCCCGCACCGGTCGTGCCCGCAACACCGGCCGCTCCCGCACCGGCAGCTCCCGCACCGGCAGCTCCCGCACCGGTCGTGCCCGCAACACCGGCCGCTCCCGTCGCCGCCGATCCCACCTTCGCTCCAACCCCCGCCGCCGGCGCCCTGAACGGCATTCCGACCGTGCCCGCAGTAAAGCCGAACCTGCCGGCAGGGCCGCGTCTGGCCGCGGTGGGACCACGCAGAACACCCGGACCCGCCTTCTGAGGTAGTACGCACCCCCACTGCCTCAGAAGCGCGGCGGGGGTTCGAGGTCAAGGGTGATCTGAAGCCTGGTGAGCCTGGTCCGCCTGTTGAGTCGGACAGGTTCCTGGGGGTCGAGGTTCGGACCTCAAGCGCGCGTCCACGTGCTGGCCGAGTCGGTGCCCTTCCCAGCCGGGAACGGACCTGCGCTTGTGGGCGCTTTAAACTGTTCTAATGAAGTTGGAGGACTTCGCGGGTGGCGTGCAGCGAACGGCGGAGCGTTATGGGATGGATCTCTCGCGCCCGCTGGCGCTGGTCTCCGGTGGGCCGGACTCGGTCGCGCTGCTCCTGGCGCTTCTCGGGCTGGGCGGAGAGCCGGCGGTGTTGCACGTGGACCACGGCTTGCGCGGCGACGAGTCGCGGGAGGACGCCGAGTTCGTGCGCGCGCTGTGCGAGCGTTTGGGCGTCCGCTGCGAGGTGCGGAGGCTCCGGCTTGCGGATGGCCCGAACTTGCAGGAGCGCGCTCGCGAAGAGAGGTACAGGCTCGCGGAGAAGGTTGCCGACGAGCTGGGGCTAGGGAGCATCGCTGCCGGGCACACCTCCGACGACGTCGCGGAGACCGTGATGATGAACCTGGCGCGCGGCGCGGGTCTGCGCGGTCTCTCGGGCATCCCTCCGGTGCGAGGGCGGCTCGTGAGGCCCCTCATCGAGCGGACGCGCCAAGAGGTCCTCGCTTATCTGGAGAGCGCCGGGCAGCCGTACCGCACGGATCCCACGAACCTGACCGGCAAGTACGCCCGCAACCGCATCCGGCTCGAGATCTTGCCGGTCCTCGAGGAGCTCCATCCAGGAGCGGCCCGCAACCTCGCGCGCGCCGCGGAGCTGGCCCGCGAGGACCTCGAGGCGCTCGAAGGACTGGCGGATGGGGTGCTCCGGCGGAGGGGCGCCGAGGTCGCGCTACCCCTGGAGGAACTCTTGGCGCTGCCGCCGGCGCTGCGGCGTTACGCGGTGCGGAGGGCCTACTCGAAGCTGCTCCCGGACGCGCCGCCGCTCGGCCGGGCGCTCGTCGAGGCGGTCCTGGATCTCGCCGGGAAGGAGGAAGGTACCAGGACGTTAGACCTGCCGGGTGGCCTGGTCGCCTCAGCGCGCGCCGGGGTTGAGATCTCCCTTTACCCGTCTGAGGAGCCGGCCGTAGGAGAAGCGGAGCTCGAGGTTGGGGAGGCGGTCTTCGGCGGGTGGAGGATCTCGGCGCGCGAGGTCTCGCTTTACGACGCGCTGGATGCTTCGCGGGTGGAGGTAGCTTACCTGGATCGCTCGAAGGGACCCTATCGGGTGCGGCTGGCGCGGGAGGGGGATATCATCCGTCCGTTGGGCCTCGGGGGGACCAAGAAGGTCCTGCGGGCGATGATGGACCGGAAGGTACCCAGAGATATGCGGCGCCGCACGCCCGTCATCGTCGGCGAGGGCGGCGAGGTAGCCTGGATCTTTCTCGGCGAGCTGGGCGAGGGGTTCGGGGTGGAAGACGCGACGGAGAGAGTACTCAGGGTGGAGGTGGCCAGGATCTCGTGAAGATGACCAGTCTGATGCCCGACGTAAAAGAGGTGCTCATACCCTCCTCAGACATCCAGGAGAAGCTCACCGAGATTGGAGAGCGCGTCACGGAAGATTATAAGGGGAAGGGGCTGCTGCTGGTCGGTGTCCTCAGAGGCGCCGTCATAGTCCTCGGCGACCTGATGCGCAAGATAGACCTGCCGTGCGAGATCGACTTCATGGACATAAGCTCCTATGGGACCGGCACCTCGAGCAGCGGTGTGGTCCGCATCCTCAAGGACCTCGAAGAGGACATAACCGACAGGCACGTGCTCGTCGTCGAGGACATCATAGACACGGGCCTGACCCTCTCCTACCTGCTGCGCTCCCTGCAGGCCCGCAAGCCCGCCTCTCTGGAGATCTTCGCGCTACTCTCCAAGCCCTCGCGGCGGCGGGTGGAGCTCGACGTCAAGTACCTCGGCTTCGAGGTCCCAGACGAGTTCGTCGTCGGCTACGGGCTGGACTTCGCCGGGGCCTACCGCAACCTCCCGGATATCTGCGTCCTCAAGCCCGAGGTCTTCGCGAAGGCTTGAGGGGAAGGAGCTCCATGATCCGGCGCCCGTTGGTCTGGCGTACAGGTAGTATAATCGTCGTGTCATAGATGCATCTTACGAGAGGTAAAGGCAGCTTTTGGAAGAATTTTGAGAAGCGGCGGGTTGCTGTACTTCATCATCCTGATGGTGTTCGCGGTGATCCTGATCCGCGTACTCTCCGCCGGAAACCCCGACGTCGAGGAACTCAACAACCTGCAGTTCAGGCAGGCAGTGCAGGACAAGGCCTTC
>JBJMIY010000315.1:0-4185 GCA_045806605.1 Rubrobacteraceae bacterium | reverse complement strand
CGGCAGCCACCTCGTCTTCTACCGCCTGAACACGCTGGAGGAGGGTGACGAGGTACGCTTGAAAGACCGCGACGGCAGAACCTACAGGTACCGCGTGAGCGAAAAGCTGCGGGTGAACCCCGACGACGTCTGGGTGATGGGACAGGTGCGTGGACGCGACATGGTGACGCTCCAGACGTGCACCCCGATCCCCACCTACGAGAAGCGCCTGATCGTACGCGCGGATCGGATATAGGCATCGAGCTACAGGCACAGGTATCACGGGTTATAGAGAGGCTCTAGTCGCCTCCGAAAGCGCGACGCATGCGCTACCGGGGTCCAATGTCTTAAACCTGAAGACTGAAACCTGATGCCAACACGGAACGTTCGTTTGGTGGGCTTTTCTGGTTTGCCAGACATAGAATTGACGTTTCCAGTAATGCATAATGCGCGTCGAGTCGCACAGAGCTCCGGCTGAGCGTGGTAGGTCGAGGTGCCGGAGGTGCGGTGTGGCGGGTGGGAGGATATGGCCTGGGCGCACACATTGGAGGCGGGAGATGATCGGTGCTCTGGGAACGCTCGGAGTGGCGGTCGCGACGGCGATGCTTGCCTGCGCGCTCGTTGTCACTGGCGGCTTCTCCATAACGCGTCTGATCGGCCGGCGGAAGTAGCCGGCTAAGTGATCGCAGCGGAGATGTATGGGTCGGGTCCACGAGGCGAGAGGCATAGTGGGTAGATGCTGCGTGTAGGCGTGGCCCTGATGGTCTTCGCGCTCGCGCTCACGGCCGTCGCGGTCGCCGTAACGGTCTCCTCCCGCGCGGAGTCCGAGAAGGCGGTGGCGGCCGAGTCCTCGCCGGAGCCGACGGTCGAGCCGCTCAAAAGGTCCAAGCCCGACGTGGAGCCCTGGGTCGAGAAGACGCGCGAGCCGGTGTCGGAATCCGAGCCGGAGCCCGCGCCTGAGCCGGAGGCTTCGCCGGCAGCCAGGGAGGACTGGCCGATGCCGACGGATGAGGAGCTCGCCGATGTGGACGAACCGCGGAGCTTCGATCTGCCGCGCGGAGCGATCATGGCACTCACGATAGACGCCCTGGGCATCCGCGACGCCCCGGTCTTCAGCTCTACCAGCCGGTCGGCCCTGGAAAACGGCGTGGCCCACCTGCCGGGAACTTCTTTCCCCTGGAGCGGCGGCGCCCAGAGGAACGTGTACCTCGCGGCCCACCGCCTCGGCTATGAGGGAACTGGTAGCCGCCTCATCTTCTACCGGCTGAACAGGGTCACGGAGGGCGACGAGGTCGTGCTCGAGGACCGCGACGGCCGCAAGTACAGGTACAGGGTCACCGAGTCGTTCGTCGTCGACCCAGGTGAGGACTGGGTAACCGGTCAGGTGGTAGGGCGGGACATGGTGACGCTCCAGACGTGCACCCCGATCCCCACCTACGACAAGCGCCTGATCGTGCGCGCTGACCGCATCTAGCAGTTGGCACGCTGCCTTTCAGGCAGCTTGTCAGCACGCTTCGGGCCTGGCGGCCCTCGCTTGTCAGCATTTCAGCTTCTCTCTGTGCTGACCCTGGCTGAGAAGCCGCCTGGCGAAGCCCAAGGCGGCGTGCTGAGAGCGAGGCCCTAAAAGGGCCGAAGCGTGCTGAAAGCGAAGGCCAAGCCGGAGCGTGCTGACAAGCCTCCGACCGTAGGGAGGCGTGCTATTTACGCCGCTTCCTGCTCCATCTCCTCGGAGTATCTGCCGTCGCGGGCTGCGCTGTTCATCCTCGCCCTGTGGTGGAAGATCTTCTGGGCCCGCTCGACGTTCTCGGCCTTGCCGCCCCAGATCTCCATCGGCTGCCCCTGTAAGGCGCGGGCGTAGGAGAAGGAGAGCTCCCAGGGCAGGCCCTCGTAAATGGTGTTCATCGCGTTCAGGTGCTGCGTGGCCTGCAGGTCGGACTGGCCTCCCGAGAGGAAGACGATACCGGGCACGGCAGGCGGCACGGTGCGAAGCAGGCACTCGACCGTGTAGCGGGCTACCTCTTCGACGCTGGCCTGATCGGGGGCTTCCTTGCCCGAGATGACCATGTTCGGCTTCAGGAGCAGCGCCGAGAGCTCGACGCCGTGATCGTGGATCTCGTCGAAGGTCTCGTGGAGTGTCCACAACGTGGCCTCGTAGGACTGCTCGATGGAGTGGTCTCCGTCTATGAGGACCTCGGGCTCGACGATCGGGACGAGGTCGTGGTCCTGGGCGTACGCCGCGTAGAGGGCGAGCGCCTCGGCGTTGGCCTCGACACAGCTCTTGGTGGGGATGCCGCCACCGATGGTGATCACAGCCCGCCACTTGGTGAAGCGCGCGCCCAACTCCCTGTACTCCGAGAGCCTGTCGTGCAGCCCGTCGAGCCCCTGGGTGAACTTCTCGTTAGGGGAGAGGGGCATGGGCACGGTGCTCTTGTCCACCTTTATGCCGGGGATGATGCCCTGGTCCTCGAGCACCTTCGCGAGCGGCCTGCCGTCCGAGGCTTTTTGCCCGAGGGTCTCCTCGAAGAGGATCACACCCGACAGGTACTCGCCTATGTTGGGGGTTGTGAAGAGCATCTCCCTGTAGGCGCGCCGGCTGTCCTCGCTCGACTCGATGCCGACCGCCTCGAAGCGCTTGCCGATGGTGCCGAAGCTCTCGTCGGCGGCGAGGATGCCCTTCCCTGGCGCCACTAGCGCGCGGGCTGTCTTCTCGAGCTCTTGCAGGTTCACGTCAGGCTCCTTCCGTCTGCCTCTTACCGGATCAAATATAACAAAGGCCCCGAACCGCAGCCCGGGACCTTCGTTCTCACTGGGCTCTGGGAGGCCCCGTCAGGCCCTTACCAGCTCGCGCTCTCTGGCCGTGCGCTCTTTCTCGGCCTTTTTCGCCTGCTCCTCGCGGCGCCTGCGCTCCTCTTCCTGCCGCTGCCTGCGGGCCTCGGCCTCCATCCGGTATTCCCTGTAGGAGTAGCACATAGGCTTCGCCTCCTCGCTCGCGCTTTACCTTGAAATGATATCTACCCGCCGCCGCCTGTACCAAACGTCAGGACGTGCCGCGTGGGACAGTGAGGCTTGCCACTTGCTTTCTACTTTCCTTCCGGTGTTTGACCCTTGAGAACAGACGGCGATGAATTTGCTATGAATCATGCGTGTACTGCGGAAAAATCTCCGAACGGCGGCTCTTATGTGGTACGTTGTGGCGCAGAGGTTTCGAGGGGCGCCGTGCCGGCGCCGCGGGAGGTAAGACGATATGGCCAACAGGCTGGCGAACGAGACGAGCCCTTACCTCCTGCAACACAAGGACAACCCGGTGGAGTGGTACCCGTGGGGCGAGGAGGCCCTCGAGAGGGCTCGGAACGAGGACAGGCCGATCCTCTTGAGCGTCGGTTACTCGGCGTGCCACTGGTGCCACGTGATGGAGCGCGAGTCCTTCGAGGACGAGGCGACGGCGCAGATAATGAACGAGCACTTCGTAAACATCAAAGTGGACCGCGAGGAGCGGCCTGATATAGACTCGATCTACATGTCCGCCGTCCAGGCACTCACAAGAGGCGGCGGCTGGCCGATGACCGTCTTCCTCACCCCTGACGGCGCCCCGTTCTACGGCGGCACGTATTTTCCTCCCGCTCCTCGGGGCGGCCTGCCCTCCTTCCAGCAGGTCCTCCTGAGCCTTGCCGACGCCTACGAGAACAACCGTGACGAGGTCATGAAGAGTGCCGAGGGCGTCCGCGAGTACCTCAAGGCGGCCACAGGCGCCGCCATCCCCGGGAGCGTGCTCGGAACCGGGCTGCTGGACAACGCCGCTGCGTCCCTCTCGGGGGAGCTTGACCGGCGCTTCGGAGGCTTCGGCGGGGCGCCGAAGTTCCCGCAGGCGATGAACCTGGAGGTCCTGCTCCGCCACCACCACCGCACCGGAGATCGGGACGCGCTCTCTGGTGTCGAGGTCACATTGAGGGCGATGGCGAACGGCGGCATCTACGACCAGCTCGGCGGCGGCTTCGCCCGCTACTCGGTGGACCGGTACTGGCTGGTACCGCACTTCGAGAAGATGCTCTACGACAACGCCCTCCTCGGCCGCCTCTACCTGGAGGCATACCAGGCGACCGGCGACTCCTTCTACCGGCGCATCGCCGAGGAGACCCTCGACTACGTCGTTCGCGACATGACGAACCCCGAGGGAGGCTTCTACTCTGCCGAGGACGCCGACTCCGA
>JBJMIY010000314.1:0-4815 GCA_045806605.1 Rubrobacteraceae bacterium | reverse complement strand
TCTCGCCACGTAAGGGTCCGGCGCGCCGATTCGACGACCGCCCGGTCCACGAAACGTCCGTCTTCGAGCACGAAGGCGCCCGTGCCAGATTCAGCCTCGCCTTCCAGCCGGTCGAGCAGCTCTTGCGCCTCGGCGACCTCGCCCTCCGTCGGCGTGAAGACCTTGTTGATGATGGGAACCTGCGACGGGTGTATCGCCGAGCGCCCGACGAAGCCTATGTTCTTGCCTTTCTCGGTGGACTGGCGCAGCCCATCGAGGTCGTTCACTCTGGTGTACACGCTCTGGACCGGGCCCGGCAGCCCGGCGGCGCGAGAAGCGCTCACGATCCGGGATCTCGCGTAGAGCAGGCCGGCCTCGTCGCGGACCCCGAGGTCCGCCGCGAGATCCGCCTCCCCGAGGCTTATGCCGGCCACCCTCTCGTGGGAACGCGCGATCTCGAGCGCGAGCTCGAGCCCTTGAGCAGACTCGATGAGGCATTGAATACTCGCTTCGCAGCGTAACTCCTCGAGGGTCTCCGCCACGAGCCTCACGCTTTCGAGCGACTCGACCTTGGGCAGCCGCAGTCCGGACAGGTGGAGTGCGGCCACCGCGGCGATGTCCCGCGCGGCGAATTTCGAGCCCGGGGCATTTATCCGCACGAAAACCGGTCTAGCTGGCCCGGACTCCAGTACCCTGGCGGCGTTGCTCCTGGCTTCTTCCTTGCGGTTCGGCGCCACGGAGTCTTCGAGGTCGATGACCACGGCGTCGGCGCCGGTGGCGAGTGCTTTCTCGATCCGGCGCGGGTCGTCGCCCGGCACGTAGAGGTAGCTCCGGATCTGCTGCCCGGCGAGGTTCATACCACGCCCTTTTCTGAGAGCTCGTCTAATCTGTCTTTGCCGATACCCAACTCTCCGTAGACCTCTTCGTTGTGCTCGCCCAGGGTAGGACCGGACCACTCGACCTCTCCCGGCGTCTCGGAGAGCCTGAAGAGGACGTTCTGCATCTTCACGGGGCCGAGCTCTGGGTCGTCCACGGTGATAATGGAGTCGAGTGCCTTGTACTGGGGGTCCCGCATGATGTCCTCGATGCTGTATATGGGGGCGACGGCGGCTCCCGCCTCCTCGAAGGCCTCTACTACCTCTTCCCGGGTACGCTCGGAGATCCAGGTTCCCACCGCCTCGTCGAGCTCGTCCGCGTGCCTGGCCCGCTCCGAGCCCTTCGCGAACCACGGCTCGTCTATGTATTCCGGGTGCCCGACAAGGCGCATCACGCGCTCGGCGATGTTCTGGGCGCTCGTCGAGACGGCGAGCCAGCTGCCGTCCTTCGTCTGGTAAGTGTTGCGCGGGGCGTTGTTGACGGAGCGGTTGCCGCTCCTCTCCTGGACGACTCCGAGCTGGTCGTAGACGGTGGGTTGGGGACCGAGAACGGTGAAGATCGGCTCGATTATGGCGAGGTCCACGACCTGCCCGCGGCCCGTCGCGTCGCGGGCCCTGAGCGCGATGAGGATCGCGCACGCCGTAGCGAGAGCCGCGATGCCGTCCGCGAGCCCGAACGGCGGGAGCGTCGGCGGCCCGTCGGGCTGGCCCGTGACGTGGGCGAAGCCGCTCATGGACTCGGCCAGAGTCCCGAACCCGGGACGGTTCCTGTACGGTCCGAGCTGTCCGAAGCCGGTTACCCGGGCCAGGATCAGGCCCGGGTTTATCTCGCTGAGGTGCTCGTAGCCGAGGTTCCACCGCTCGATGGTGCCCGGCCTGAAGCTCTCTATTACGACGTCGGCTTCCGCTACCAGACGCTCGAAGACCTCCTGTCCTTCGGGCTTGCTCAGGTTCAGGGTGACGGCCCTCTTGTTGCGGCCGAGCGTCTTCCACCACAGTCCGACCCCGTCCTTCGAGTACCCGTGAGTCCGCGCGGGGTCGCCCCGCGGGTGCTCGACCTTCAGTACCTCGGCCCCGAAGTCCCCGAGCACCGTCGCGGCGAGCGGCCCGGCGAAGAGCGTCGCCGCGTCTATAACCTTTATACCTTCGAGCGCTTTCCGCTCCGTCAACGCCCCGCTCCCTCTTCGGATCTCCACCCCGCCCTCCATCTTTGCCCACGCGCCGCCGCGCCGCAAGGTTTTGACCGTCTCTCGCACGCCTGCTATGTTTGCTTAGGCAGCTACCGGGAAGGGGTGAGCTATGGGCAGGTTCGACACCGTCGTGCTGGGCGGTCGCGCTGTTCTGCCGGGTCGGGGGCATATTCCGGCGGACATCGGTATCAAGGACGGGCGCATCTCGGCGGTGGGCGAGGGGTTCTCATCGGGCGACGCCGACGAAGCCATCGACGCCGGAGGAAAGCTGGTGCTCCCGGGCGCGATCGACGCCCACTTTCACCTGGGGATCTACCGCAACCTCACCGAGGATACGAAGACCGAGACGCTCTCGTCGCTCGCTGGCGGTGTGACGAGCGTAATCAGCTACTTCAGGACGGGGAGCCACTACCTCGAAAAAAGCGGGCCGTACGCGGAGATCTTCCCCGAGGTCCTCGAGGCTACGGAGGGTCACTCCCGCGTGGACTACGGGTACCATCTGGCGCCAATGGTCAGGGAGCAGGTGGGCGAGATCGAACGCCTCGTCGCCGAAGACGGCGTCACATCCTTCAAGTACTACATGTTCTACAAGGGCCTCGACCTCTCCGGCGCCTCGAGCGACGCCAGGGGCTACACTATGAGCGAGAACTACGACCTGGGGCACCTCTTCGAGATCATGGAGGAGGTGGCGCGAGTTCAAGGCGAGCGCGAGGACTCGCGGGTCTCGCTCTCGATCCACTGCGAGCAGCCGGAGTTGATCCGGGTCTTCAGCGAGCGCGTCAAACAGGAGGGCGTCCTCACGGGCCTCGAGGCCTACAGCGCTTCGCGTCCCACCCTCACGGAGCACCTCGCCGTCGCGGAGGTCGCCATTCTGGCAGGTCACACGCGCTGCCCCATAAACCTACTGCACCTCTCGAGCGAGGAGGCGTTCGATGCGGCGCTGGAGCTGAAGGCGCTCAACCCCTACCTCGACGTGCGGCTCGAGACGACGCTGCATCACCTGGCGCTCACCTACGAGACCTACAACGACCAGCGCGGCAAGGTCAACCCGCCTATAAGAGCCCACTCTGACGTAGTAGCGCTCTGGCGGGGCGTCGTGCGCGGCGAGATAGATTGGATCTGCTCCGACCACGCCTGCTGCTCCGAGACCCACAAGGAGGGCGACCTCTGGCAGGCGCTGCCCGGATTCGGCGGGACGGCCCTGATCTACCCCTTCATCCTCACCGAAGGCCCGAGACACGGCCTCTCCCTGGAGCGCTGCGTGGATCTCGTCGCCACCAACCCCGCCCGCGCCTACGGCCTCGCGCCCCGCAAGGGCGCCATCGCGGTCGGAGCCGACGCCGACCTCGCCATCGTGGACCTTGACGAGGCTTATCCTGTCACTACCGAACGGCTCCTCTCGGCCCAGGAGTACACCCCTTTCGAGGGGATGGAGCTCACCGGCTGGCCGGTACGCACCATCCTGCGCGGGCAAACCGTCTTCGCCAACGGAGAACCGGTCGGCGGGCCGGCGGGCACTTATCTCAAGCGTCCACTCACCACGGGACAGCCCCTCGCAGCTCCCTGAGAGACGATGGAATCTTCTCTCCTCGTCGTGGTCGGAGCGGGCGCGTGCGGCATGGTGGCGGCCCTCGCGGCGGCGAGGCGCGGGGTGCGGGTTCTCATCCTCGAGAAAGGAAACGCGCCGGGAGGAAATACTACGCGCTCGACCGGTCTCATCCCCGCTGCCGGGACCCGCCTCCAGCGCGCGGCTGGCGTCCCCGCCGATACGCCTGAGCTGATGGCGGGAGACATCCTCGAGAAGAACGGATACGAGAGCGATCCGGAGATCACGCGTCTCCTCTGCGAAAAATCGGGCTCGCTCGTGGAGTGGCTCATGGACGAGATCGGGTGCGAGATGCTCTGCTACACCGACTTCCTCTATCCCGGCCAGAGCCGCCACCGGATGCACGGCCCTGAAGAGAGCTACGGCTCCGAGCTCGTCCGGCAGCTCGAGTGCGCGATCCGTGACGAACCCCGGATAGAGTTGCGCACGGACACACCCGTAGAAGAGCTCCTCTGGGACGGCAGCCGGGTCACCGGCGTCGAGACCGCGTACGGCACTACCGAAGCCGGGGCCGTCATCCTCGCCCTCAACGGGTTCGGCGGCGACCGCGAGATGGTGAGGGAGTACCTCGGCCAGGAGGCGGCAGCCGCGCTCTACTACGGCTCGCCCAACAACACCGGCGAAGGCATCCGGTGGGGCGTCGCTCTCGGAGCGGCGACTGAGCACATGGGCTCATACCAGGGGCACGCCTCTGTGGCTTTCCCCGACGGACCCCTCGTCACCTGGGCCGTCGTCGTGAACGGCGCCATCCTCGTCAACCGTGAAGGCGAGCGCTTCGGGTGCGAGACCGTCGGCTACTCGGAGTACGCGGGCGCCGTGATGGCCCAGCCAGGCGGGCAGGCGTGGGAGATCTTCGACGAGGAGGTCTACGAAGCCTCGCTCGGTACCCGCTTCGACGAGGTCGTAGAGGCCGGCAAAGTCCGGTGTTTCGAAAACCTCGAAGAGCTGGCAGAGACTTTCGGGCTTCCCGCCGGCACCCTGGAGGCGACCGTAGAACGGACCAACCGCTCGGCCCGGGGCCTGGCGCCTGACCCCTTCGGCCGCGATGCATTCTCCGGCGGTCCGCTGGAGCCGCCGTTCTACGGCGTCCACGTGCGCGGGGCGCTGTTCCACACCCAGGGCGGATTGAAGGTGGATAGTCTCGCCCGGATACTCGAGCCCGACG
>JBJMIY010000313.1:0-3391 GCA_045806605.1 Rubrobacteraceae bacterium | reverse complement strand
CCCGACGAAGCTCTCCTAGACCGAGCCGTACGGCTTCTGCGTGTCCGATCGCTTCGGATCTAGAGCATAAGGCGACTGCGCAATATGAACTTGGTCCATCCTCCGCGAGGAGCATAGAGACCGATCCGAAGATTGCAGCGCTTTCTCGATTAGTCCGAATCAAGACGGATCTCATAATGCACCGAGCCACAGAAAAACGGGCTCACCTACAGTGCGGATGGAAGCATAGCGCGAAGGACACGGAGTCGTTGCACTCGACCGCGAGGGGCCGCCACGTCGGCCTTGACAAACAGTGCCTTCTCATGGAAGTTCGTCGGTAAGGGTTTCGAGGTGGCCGGGACGCGTGGCCTTCCTCCTCCTCGTGCCCTGTGGGGACGGCTCCTAGCCGCCTCCCCCCTCGCGCCTTACCTCTCGGGCGATCTGCCTGGGGGACTGCACCTTGTCCAGCACGGCGTCGACCCCCGCCCTAAGCAGCTCCTCCACGCGCCAGGGCCACAGGTCCGCGCTCAGCACCACCGCCTTGACGGCGGGATCGCTTCGGCGCAGCTCCGCGATCAGCTCGGTGCCGTCCCCGTCGGGCAGGAGCAGGTCGATGAGCGCCACGTCCAAGCGCCCTTCGAGGCCCCCTCCTTCGAGCGCCTCCCTGGCCTCGGCCAGGGAGCCGGCCTGGGCGACCACCTCGAGCCCCTGCTCGTCTTCGAGCACGAAGGCGAGGGCCTGGCGGAAGGCCGCGTGGTCCTCCACGAGCAAGACCTTGAGGGGCGTCTTCGGGCTCATAGCGCCCTCAAGTTAAGCACGGACCGGGCACGCAGTCACCCTGGGGTAGCGCGCAGAAGGCGCCCTACTGCGAACTTCCGCTTAACGGCGTTCTAAGAGGTTCGCATGGCCCCGTGTAACACAGAAGCTACGAGGAGCGGTCACCCTGGTGCCGTATTTCTGCACACTTCGGGCCATTTTCGCACTCGGGCGTCTCCCTCGGGTTTAAACCGAAGGCTATGTGCGGTAAGAACATAGCTCTCCGGTGCCCCGCTCCTCCTTTCCCTTTCCCCACGCGGGTTCTTACCCCAGAGGGGGCACCGGTTTCCTCAGAAAGCGACGCGAGATCACGAGGTGATCGAGACCATGCGACACGATGCGCACGACAACGATGCCCAAAGGGCACTCTACGCCCTGCTTGCAGGAGCCGAAGGATGCGGTACGGCGGCCAGGAGCGCCAGGCTCGCCCAAGACGACGAGCTGCCGGACTTCCTGTGCGGGGTGCAAGACGATATCGTCGGGGAGGCCAAGAAGCTGCTCGCGCAGCGCGCGGCCGAGTAGAGATACCCGTATAGAGATACCCGAGAGTAGGAGGCAACCGAGATGAAGCACGAAGCGTTTGCGGAGCGGGCGAGCAGGCGGCTGGAGGCCGTCGCGGACCGCCTGGAAGGCGAGGGCAAGAGGCTCGGCATGGACGGCGAGGCTTCCAGGATCACGGCGCGGGCCCAGGAGATGAGGGTGGCGGCGCTCCTGGTGCGCGAGGAGGCCGTGGCGGCGGGACGCGAGGAACGGGAGGGTTCCGAGGAGGAGATCGCCGAGAACCCCTCCCTGGAGGCGCAGGGTTGATCGCCCCGGGAGAGATTCCGAGTCCCGGCCGGAGATTTCCGGCGGGAGCCGAACGGAAGGTGGTAGCGTGCCCTCGGTGAGCACCCAGAACGCCACCATAGACTACGAGGTTCGGGGAGCGGGACCTTCCCTCGTCCTCATCAACGGGCTAGGCTTCGGCCGCTGGGGCTTCTTCAAGCAGGTCCCCGCCCTCTCGCAGCGCTTCGCCACCGTCACCTTCGACGCCAGGGGAGGGCGCGATCCCGAAGGCGTCATAGAAGGGCTCGCCTCCGACGTGGTGGGCCTCCTGGAGCACCTGGGGGTGAGAAGGGCCCACGTGCTGGGCACCTCTTTGGGCGGCTTCGTCGCCCAGAAGCTGGCTCTGGGTAGGCCGGATCTCGTGGGCCGGCTCGTGCTCGTCTCTACCGGTCACGGGGGCCGCGGATCGGAGGGGATGTCGCTAGGGGCGATGGGGGAGATGTTCGGCCTCGGAGCCCTTAGCGCCAAGCAGGCGGTGCGGCGCGGGCTGGAGGCGGCCACCTCCGAACGCTACCGCTCGGAGAACCCCGAGGAGTTCGAGCGGATCGTCGAGAAGCGCCTCTCGGACCCCCCGTCTCTGGCCTCCCACTACGGGCAGGCCATGGCCGGCTCGCGTTTCGACGACTCGGCAGAGGTGGGGCGCATAGGCGCGCCCACGCTCGTCATCCACGGCGCAGAAGACCGCTACGTGCCGCCCTCCAACGCCCGCGCCCTGGCCGAGGCCATGCCGGACGCGAGGCTGCGCGTCATAGAAGGCGCGGGCCACCTGGTCTTTATCGAGCGGGCCGAGGAGGTAAACCGGGAGGTCTTGGCCTTCCTCGGTGAAGGCGAGCCGGGGGTGGCGCCCGCCGACGGCGTGTAGCTTCGGAGGGGGCGGGGTAGGAAGCCTCCAAGCGAACCCCCGAGGGAAGGAGCGAAGAGGATGACGGACCCGGCGAGAGCCAGAGACCTGAACGAGGCGGCGAGGCGATTCGCCGAGACCCTCTCGGACTCCTACAGGCTCGTCTACCGGCAGGCAGCAGAGGCGGGCGAGCGTCAGCGAGAGCGCGCGCAGGAGTTCTCCGAGCTCGTCGCCGGCAACCTCAGGGAGCAGACCGAGGCCTCCCGTGCCGGCGCCCGAACGCTCTCCGAGCAGGCAGAAAGGCAGCGGCGGGCCGGGGAGGATCTGGCCAGGGAGTCGGTCGAGGCCTACGCCGAGTTCCTAGACGAGGCCTTCTCGCGCTACCGCTCCGGTACGGAGCGTGCCGCGCAGATCGTCCAGGAGGGAATGGAGACGACCGGAAGGACGGCGACGGGGCTGCTCGGAGCGGCGACCGACTAGCGGCCGAAAGGGCAGTAAGATAGAGGCATGCGGATCCCCGACAGGACCGGCGTGATCGCCGGCTACAGGGTGTGGAGGGTCATACCCGGCAAGTGGGTGGCCCCCTCGGACAGCCTGTACGCCCAGACCTGCCAACGGAACTGGTCCCTGGCGGAGCCCACCGTAGCCTGCTGTCCACCGCGCGCCCAGGTGGACCCGAACAAGCCGCTCCTCGTGGGCGGCTGCGAGTCCGCGCCGAGCTTCGGCTGCGCCTGCGGGCTGTACGCCCGCTACGAACCGATACGGGAGGACTACCTTCTTCCTTACGTCGTCGGGTCGGTGCTGGCGTGGGGCCGGATGGTACACCATGAGGGACGCTCTTTTTTCAGGGCCGAGAAGGCCCTTCCCATAGCGTTCGTCCGGCCGCGCGGGGGCGGGGGAATGTTCACCAGGGAAGAAGCGGAGGACAAG
>JBJMIY010000312.1:0-5115 GCA_045806605.1 Rubrobacteraceae bacterium | reverse complement strand
CCACGACATGTAGATCTATCGACACGTGGCGCGGCGAGCCACACAGGCCATTCTCGCACTCCTCACGGACGGTTTATGCAAGATCCTGCATCCGACCTTCCGAGAATACCCCTTCCCCGACGTTCGGTGAATAAGCCCCGGAATGCTCCCTCGGCCAGGGATGATAGGGCATAGAACTTTCTCCTCCACTAACGTACTTACTACTTAGGAGGTACACAACCGGGAAGGAAGGAGGCCAGGATGCCTAAAACCGCTTCGGAAGAAACCGAGCGCTTGAAGCGCGTCTGGGAGAAGGAGGCGCCCACCTACGACCGGCGCATACGCCTTTTCGAGAGGGTGCTGTTCGGAGACGGTCGGGAATGGGTGTGCTCGCGAGCTTCCGGCAAGGTGCTGGAGGTGGCCGTGGGGACAGGACGTAACTTCCCCTTCTACCCCGAAGGGGTGCGGCTCACCGGCATAGACCTGAGCCCCGCCATGCTCGAGATCGCCCGCAAGAGGGCCGACGAGCTCGGTGTGGACGCGGATCTTAGAGAGGGCGACGCCCAGGAGCTGCCGTTTCCGGAAGCTTCTTTCGCCATGGTGGTTTGCACGCTCTCCTTGTGCAACATACCCGACGACCGCAGGGCCATCGCGGAGATGAAGCGCGTGCTCCGCCCGGGAGGGAGGCTCCTGCTCTTGGACCACGTCAGGGCTTCTTCCAAGGCTTGGTTGGCTGCGCAGCGGGTGCTGGAACCGCTCTCGTGGAGGTTCTCAGGCGACCACCTGCTGCGCCGGCCGCTGGATTACGTTCTGGCCGAGGGTTTCGCGGTCGAGCAGAGGGAGCGCTATAAGGCCGGCATCGTCGAGCGCCTCTCAGCCCGCAGGCCGAGGTAGTAGTGTGCGGGCGTATGTCTGCGGAGACGCTGGATGACGCGAGCGATTGAGCAGCCTGTTTGGAGGGCTAGCGCCGCTGGGACTGGCCAACGATCCAGACTACCAGCACGACGATCAGGGCTATGAGCAGACCCCAGAATAGCAGCATGAACAGTGCACCGATCATACCGCCGCCCATCATGGAGCCGCTCATCATATGTCCCATGCCGCCCATCATGCCGTAGCCCATCCCTCCTCCGCCGGAGAAACCCGCCACGAGCAGCAGGACCAACAGGGCTCCGCCCAAGGCACTCAGAAGGACTTTCAGACCATCGCTCATCGCACTCACCTCCACTTCCGAGAAAACCTCTTCCACGCGCTCGGGTGAATAGGGCTCCTTGACGCCCCCGGGTTATTCAATTAATCTGTTGAATACATGGACGCTGCCACCCACAGGGAGTTCAAGGACCGCCTCTTCGGGCAGTTCGCCAGGGTGGGCAAGGCCCTGGCGAGCCCCAAGCGCCTGGAGATAGTGGACCTCCTGGCCCAGGGCGAGCGTACGGTCGAGGAGATCGCCCGGGAGACGGACATGTCCGTGGCCAGCGCCTCGCAGCACCTCCAGGCGCTCAAGGGCGCCCGGATGGTCGAGGCGCGTCGAGAGGGGCTCTACGCCCACTACAGGCTGGCCGACGAGGACGTGTTCCGAACGTGGCAGGCCATCCGCGCCCTTGGGGAGTCGCGGCTGGCCGAGGTCGACTGGGTCGTGGAGACCTACATGCAGGATCGGGATGCGTTGGAGGTCGTGAACGCGACGGAGCTGATGGAGCGCCTGAGCGATGGGAGCGTGGTGGTGCTCGACGTCCGCCCGGAAGAGGAGTACCGGGCCGGGCACATACCCGGCGCGCTCTCCGTGCCCGTGCACGCCCTCGAGGCGGCCCTGCAGACCCTGCCGAAGGACCGGGAGATCGTCGCCTACTGTCGAGGTCCCTACTGCGTGTTCTCAGATGAGGCGGTGGCGCTCCTCAGCTCGCGTGGTTACCGAGCCAAAAGACTCGCCGAGGGCCTGCCGGACTGGCGGGCGGCGGGGATGCCGGTCGAGAGCGTCTGCTAGCGAATGGCGAGAAGCTACCGGAAGGAGCCAGAATGAGCGATCAGTTGCGCGAAGAAAAACGGCTAGACGTCGGCACCTTGCGAGAAGCGATTCGGGAGGAATATGCCGAGGTCGCGAACTACCCGATGAAGGGCTTCCACTTCCACACGGGGCGTCCGCTGGCGCGAATATTGGAGTACCGCGAGGAGTGGTTGGAGGGCATCCCAGAGTCTTCGATCGAGTCGTTCGCCGGCACGGGTAACCCCTTCAGCCTGGGTGAGTTGCGCCACGGCGAGAGGGCGGTAGACGTAGGTTGCGGAGCCGGGATGGACAGCCTGATCACCGGGAGGATGGTTGGTCCCGAGGGGCGTGTGATCGGGGTGGACATGACCCAAGGGATGCTCGAAAAGGCGCGTGCTGCGGCCGAGGAGGCTGGGCTGGGGAACGTAGAGTTCCATCAGAGCTACGCCGAGGAGTTGCCCGTGCCAGACGGCTGGGCGGACGTGGTGATCTCCAACGGCGTGCTCAACCTGATGCCGGACAAGGCCGCCGTGCTGGACGAGATGGTCCGCGTGCTCAAGCCAGCTGGTCGGCTGCAGATCGGGGACATCCTGGTCCAGAAGGCCGTACCCGAGAGCGCCAAACGCAAGATAGACCTCTGGACCGGGTGAATAGCCGGGGCTCTGCTGGAGGCAGAGCTTGAGGCCACGGTCGTGGCCGCCGGCTTCGAAGGGTTTGAGATCACTTGGCGCAAGGACGTCTTCAGCGGCGCGCCCCAGGCGGGTAGCGCGGCGAGCTTCGGTACCCTGGGGATAAACTTTTGGGCCCGCAAGGCGGCAGCCGATCGGGAAGCGCCGGATGCAGCGTCGAGCCGCGAAACGCCTGCCCAGGAGGCCCCCGCGTGGAGGACCACCCAAGAAGGTGGATCTCCGCAGGGCGATGCCATCAACATGCAGGCCTTGAGGGGGATGCTGGAGCGTGGCGAGCGGGTCACGGTCGTGGACGTCCGCAAGGGGGAGGACCGTGCCGAGTGGTCGATACCCGGCAGCGTGCACGTCGACGCCTACGACGACTTGAACACCGGTGACACGCGGGCCATGGACGGCTTGGAGCTGTCCGAGGGTGCGCCCGTGGTCACCGTCTGCGGGCGTGGCCGCTCCAGTGCCGTGGCCGCCGAGCAACTCAGGGAGCGAGGTTACGAGGCCCTCACTCTGGAGGGCGGTATGAAGTCCTGGAGCCTCGCCTGGAACAGTGCCGAAGTCCCCGTTGAAGGGAGTGACGCGAAGGTGGTGCAGATCAGGCGCACCGGCAAGGGGTGCCTTTCGTACCTCGTTGGCTCCAGGGGCGAGGCGGCGGTGATCGACGCCGCGGTGGACCCGCAAGTGTACGCGGGGTACGCGGGCCTCGCGGAGGAGCGTGGCTGGCGCATCACGCACGTCCTCGACACGCACGTCCACGCCGATCACCTCTCCCGCTCGAGGACGCTCGCCGAGTTGACCGGGGCGGAGCTTCATATGCCCGCAGGGGCGTCCGTCTCCTACCCGGTCTCCCCGCTCGGCGAGGGGGAAGAGGTCCGGATAGGCGAGGCGAGGTTGCGGGCGCTGAGGACGCCGGGACATACCTCCGAGAGCACTAGCTACCACCTAAACGGGAAGGCACTCTTCACTGGGGATACGCTCTTCCTTTCTACGGTGGGCCGTCCCGACCTGGAAGCGACGCCGGAGGGGGCCAGAGAAAAGGCACACGCCCTCTTCGGCTCCGTGCGCCGCTTGCTCGACCTGCCATCCCAAACTCTGGTGTTGCCCGGGCACACGAGCGAGCCGGTGCCCTTCGACGGCGAGCCGATCTTTGCGCCTCTTCTCGAGGTGCGCGAGGAGGTCGGGCCGCTGCTAGAGGACGAGGAGCACTTCGTGGATAAGGTCGCCGGCCGCCTCACTCCGACGCCGGAGAACTACGAGCGCATCGTGGAGCACAACCGGTCGGGAGACTGGCCTCAGGGCGACCCTACGGAGCTCGAGGCCGGTGCCAACCACTGCGCCGCCGGCTAGCACGTCTTGGTGGCTTCGGGCACCCGAACCCCGCCTTACGTCCGGCTCGGCCTGAAGGAGAACTGGCGGCAGTTCGCGCTGCTGGTCCTGGTAACTGCCTTCGTGGGTGGTATGGTCGGCTTGGAGCGCACGGTAGTTCCGCTCATAGGCTCCGTGGAGTTCGGGCTGGTCCTCAGGACGGCCATCTTCTCGTTCATCGTCACCTTCGGGCTAGTCAAGGCGTTCTCCAATCTCTTCGCCGGGGGGCTCGCCGATCGCTTCGGTAGGAAGAAGATCCTCGTGGCAGGCTGGCTCGTTGGCGTCCCGGTGCCCCTCATCCTCATGTACGCCCCCTCCTGGGAGTGGATAGTCGCCGCCAACGTCCTGCTCGGCGTGAACCAGGGCCTCGCCTGGTCCATGACGGTCATCATAAAGATAGACCTCGTGGGACCGCGCGGGCGGGGCCTCGCGGTGGGCCTCAACGAGTTTGCCGGCTACCTCGCCGTGGGCCTCACCGCGCTCGCGACCGGTTATCTTGCCGCGGCCTACGGTCTTAGGCCCGAGCCGTTCTACCTCGGCGTCGCCTACGCCTTGCTCGGGCTCGTGGTCTCCGTCTTCCTCGTGCGCGACACACGGGAGCACGTTCGCCTGGAGATGGAGGAGCACCCGCCGGAGCCGAACCCCCTGACGCTCCGAGAGGTCTTCGCGAAGACCTCCTACGGGGACCGCAACCTCTTCGCCGCTTCCCAGGCGGGGCTCGTCAACAATCTCAACGACGGCATGAGCTGGGGGGTGTTCCCCCTGTTTTTCGCGAACTTCGGCCTCGGCGTGGGCCGAATAGGCATCCTCAAGGCCGTCTACCCGGCGGTCTGGGGAACCCTGCAGGTTGCAACGGGCCCCCTTAGCGACCGGTGGGGCCGCAAGGGCTTGATCGTAGCAGGGATGTGGGTGCAGGCCACCGGGATCTTCATCACCGTTGCGACGAGGGACTTCGGGTGGTGGGTACTCGGGAGCGTCCTACTCGGGCTTGGCACGGCGATGGTCTACCCTTCTCTGATCGCCGCCGTCTCGGACGCCTCACACCCCTCCTGGCGGGCGCGATCCCTGATCGTCTACCGATTCTGGAGGGACATGGGCTACGCGGTA
>JBJMIY010000311.1:0-3512 GCA_045806605.1 Rubrobacteraceae bacterium | reverse complement strand
CTTTCAGCACGTCCGCCTGCAACTACCGAAGAGGCGGAAGGAATAACCCAGGACCCCGCAGGGATTTGGGCGGAACTAGGTCAGAGCCACCTCTCCCAGAAGATACCCGCGGCGACTACTCGATGCGTCTATCTGGATCACCCCCTTTCGCGTGCCGTCAACTTCGAGAAGTTTACTATCATGCTTGGTGTACGGCAAGGGAGAATTTTTACGCTTTGTCTCGCTCTTCGAGGCGGAGCCTGAGTAGATCGAGGGCCCTGTTGGCGCTCCGCTCCCTGATGGCGTCGCGCGAACGCGCCCACGCGGAGAGGTCGAGCCTCTCCGCGAACGTGCCGTCCGCGTCCGAGAGTCCAACGAAGACGAGCCCGACGGGCTTCTCCTCCGTCCCGCCGTCGGGGCCGGCTATCCCGGTGACCGAGAGCCCGTAGTCTGTGCCGGCCAGCTCGCGCGCACCCTCGGCCATCGCGCGAGCGACAGGCTCGGAGACGGCGCCGTGCTCGACCAGGAGCTCGTGCGAAACGCCGAGCAGGCGTTCCTTCGACTCGTTGGAGTAGGAAACGAGACCCTCCTCGAGGTATGCCGAGGACCCCGGAATGTCCGTCAGGCGCTTGGCGAGCAGACCTCCCGTGCAACTCTCGGCGAGGGCGAGGGTTGCCCCCTTCTCTATCAGCAGGCGCCCGACGGCGCTCTCCAGAGTCTCGTCGTCCTCGCCGAAGTAGTAGTCGCCGAGACGGGAGAGGATCTCTTTCTCCACCGGCGCTATCCTCTCCTCGGCCTCCTCCGGCGTAGCCGCGCGGGTGGTGATGCGCAGGCGCACCTTGCCCTGTCCGGCCAGAGGAGCGACGGTGGGGTCCGAAGCGTCGAGGAAGTCCTGGACCTTGTCCGCGAGCGCTGACTCGCCGATTCCGGCGAACCAGAGCGTCCTCGAAATTATGGAGCCCTCGGTGCGATCCCGGATCAGGGGCTCCAGCGTCTCCTCGAACATGCCCTTCATCTCCGAGGGCACGCCCGGGAGCGTCGCGAAGAGGGTTCCGTTGGCCTCGAGGAGGGCACCCGGCGCGGTCCCCAACGGGTTGGGGATGAGCTTCGTCCCTTCGGGGAAGAGCGCCTGCTTGTAGTTGTTGGCCGTCGGCTCGCGGCCGAACCTCCTGAACATCTCGTCCACGTGCGCCCGCGCTTCCGGGTACTCGACCATCTCCCTGCCCGTCACGGCCGCCAGGCTCTCGTTGGTCAGGTCGTCAGAGGTCGGCCCGAGGCCGCCGGTCGTGATCACGAGGTCGGCACGCGAGGCCGCCTCTTCGAGGACGCCAACGATCCTTTCCCTGTTGTCCCCGACAGTGGTGTGGCGGTAGACGCCCACTCCCAGCGTGGCGAGCCGAGCGCTCAACCACGCCGTGTTGGTGTCCACCAGGTCGCCGAGCAGCATCTCGGTTCCTATAGTGACTATCTCGGCGCTCTTTATGTTCTTCTGAGCATTGTGCATGCTCTTATTTATACCGCGATCCTGTCAAAAGGCGTCTCCCGAGCGGCGAGGAGCCAGGACCCAGACACCCGTGCCCGGCGAGCTACGGAAGTATAAACTGCGCCATCCCGATGGGCTATTGACTGGCATCTGCCCTAATGGGTAGTGTGACGCCAGGTGTAACCAGGGGATGGAGGGCATAGGGTGCCTACCGAGCACGAAGGTGATGCGATCTACGCGCCAGGTTACTCCGAGGAGGAGCGGCAACGCCTGATCGAGCAGGCCGGCTTTTTCGGAGGCTTTACAGAGCGGTTACTCGTGGACGCGGGCATCGGTCCCGGCATGCGCGTCCTGGACGTCGGGTGCGGGGTTGGAGACGTCTCGCTGCTCGTAGCGTCGCTTGTCAGGCCCGAGGGCGCGGTGTTGGGCGTCGATAGCAACCCGCTCGCACTCGGGCATGCCCGGGAGCGGGTCTCGGCCATGGGCCTCACGAACGTCGACTTCGTCGAGGGGAACATCCGGGATCTCGCCTTCGACGAGCCCTTCGACGCCGCGGTGGGCAGGCTGGTCTTGATGTACCTGGCCGATCCGGCCGCCACCCTTCGCCGCATCGCCGCCCTCCTGCGCCCCGGCGGAATCATCGCCTTCCAGGAGTTGACCTTGACCGAGAGCGGCCTTACGTACCCCGAGGCTCCGCTACTCCAGCGCACCGGCACCCTTATCAACGAGACCTTCCGGCGCGCCGGCATGGAGATGGAGATGGGCCTCAAGCTTTACCCCGCCTTTATCGCGGCCGGTCTGCCTGCCCCAGCCATGCGCGCGGAGCGTCCCATCGGCGGAGGACCCGACTTTCCCGGTTACCGTTGGATGGCCCAGATCACCCGGAGCATCCTCCCTTTGATGGAGCAGCTCGGCGTGGCAAACGCTGAGAATATCGACGTCGAGACGCTCGTGGAGCGTCTTCGTGAGGAGGTAGTGGGTTCGGGTGGCGTGGTGGCCATGCCGACCCTCATGGGAGCCTGGGCTCGAAAACCCACCGAGTAGGGAAACCAAGCGCCGGGAGGCCCGGTCTCGCGGATAGCTTCCACCGACCAGCATCCGGAGGTCCTACAAAGTCGGGGTGGTTCCCTCTACAATGTGCCGGGTGGCAGACCCCGCCGAAAACGCCCCGCTCCTCGAGGCCGCCGACGCCCTCGCCCGCAAGCGTCTCTCCGACAAACGCTACGGGCACACCGTGAGGGTGGCTGACACAGCGGAGGGCCTGGCGCAGATCCACAGCCTCGACCCCAACCGGACGCGCCTCGCCGCCCTCCTGCACGACGCCGCACGCGAGACGGAGCCCGAAGATTACCTCAGGCTCGCAGACGAGTGGGGCCTCGCCGTAGGCGAGCTGGAGCGCAAGAGCCCGAAGCTCTTGCACGGACCCGTCGCCGCGGAGCTGGCGCGGCGGGAGCTTGGCGTCGAGGATGAAGAGGTACTGGAGGCGGTCAGGGTCCACACCGTCGGGGCGGCGGGGATCGGGGCGCTCGCGCTCGCTCTGTACGTGGCGGACAAGATAGAACCCGCCCGCGACTACCCGAGCGTGGGGAGGATCAGGGACCTCGCCAGAAAGGACCTCTACGGAGCCGCAGCCGAGTCGCTGCGGCGCGCTATCGGCCACAACGAGGGGCGCGGCAAGTCCATCCATCCAGCGAGCCGCGAGATGCTAGAGTGGCTGGAGTACACCCAGAACGCTGCGAACCGCGGGATATAGCAGGTAGAGTTCCCACCCCGCGAAACCCAGAGCCACGAGCGCCACGGCGACCTCCACCGCGCCGCCCGAGCGTATGCCGCCGGGCAGGAGCCTGAAAGGTCTGCCCATCGGCCAGAGGAGCGGGACCCCACGAGTGTTCAGCGCGTCCGCGAAGACGTGCGAGGCGTAGCCCGCGACCAGGGCTAGAGCGAGGTTCGGATACCCTCCCAGGATGAGCCAGACCGGCAGGGCGAACAGCGCTACGCCGAGCAGGGAGTGAGTCAGTGTGCGGTGGCCGACGGTCCGCACGAGGGTGAA
>JBJMIY010000310.1:0-3457 GCA_045806605.1 Rubrobacteraceae bacterium | reverse complement strand
CAAACTCGACGTCTACGTAGCCCTCAACTACGGCGGCCGGTCCGAGATCGTGGACGCCGCCAGGCGCATAGTACAGGACGGTCTCACTCCCGAGGAGGTAGACGAGGCGACCTTCGCCCGCTACCTCTACGCTCCCGAGGTCCCCGAGGTCGACCTCGTGATCCGGACGAGCGGCGAGCTGCGCGTCTCGAACTTCCTGCTCTGGCAGATAGCATACGCCGAGTTCTACGTGACCGACACGTTGTGGCCGGACTTCTCGCCGGAGGAGTTCTTGCGGGCCATAGAAGCTTTCGCGTCCCGCTCCCGGCGGCGGGGCGGGGTCTAAAACCAGATGCTCAGGTGGCGGGCGGCCACCGCGCTCGTCCTCGCGCCCATCGCTCTAGGCGCCATCATCCTGGGGAAGTGGGCAGTTCTCGTCGTCGTGCTCCTCGTCGTGGCCGTCGCCGCCTATGAGCTCTCACGCGCCCTCGAGCCGCTGCCGTTCGTGGCCGCGCTCGGGGCAGGGGCCCTTCCCGTCCTCCTCGCCATCCCGTACGGCCCAACGGGCATCCTCGCCGGCGCCCTTCTCGGCCTCCCGTGGGCGCTCCTCTGGCTCGCGGCAAAGCCAGAGACCCGCACCCTCAAGGCGGTCCTCGCGGTGCTCCTGATGACGCTCTGGGTCGGCGCCCCACTGGCCCACCTCGGCCTCTTCCCGCGCTCGCGCTACGGCGTCATCCTCGTCCTCATCGCCGTGGTGGGGCCCTGGATCTCCGACTCCGGCGCCTACTTCGCCGGGCGCTTCTTCGGCCGTCGCCTGCTCTTTCCGAGCCTTAGCCCGAACAAGACAATAGAGGGCGGCATCGGCGGTCTGCTGTGTACGATGCTCGTCGTCGGCGTCGTCTCCTACCAGTTCCTCGACTTCACCCTTGCCAAAGCGGCCGTTATCGGGGCGGGGGTCTCCATCTTCTCCCAGTGCGGGGATCTCTTCGAGTCCATGCTCAAGCGAATCCTCGACGTCAAGGACCTCGGTCACTTCCTCCCTGGCCACGGAGGGATCCTGGATCGTGTAGATAGCCTGCTGTTTACGGCCCCCGCGGTATACTACATCTCCTTGCTTGTATGAGATCACTGCTCACATCCGCGCCGTGAAGCGTCGCCTCACCATCCTGGGCTCGACAGGGAGCGTGGGCCGCCAGGCGCTCGACGTCGTGCGCGCGCACCCCGATCTCTTCGACATCGTTGGCCTCTGTGCCAACACGGACGCAGATACCCTGCGCCGCCAGGCCGCCGAGTTCGAGCCCGAGCTGGTCGCCCTGGAATCGCCGGATGTCCCTTTGACCGACGGCTTCGGCTGCGAGCTACTCGCAGGCCCCGGCGCCTCCGAACACCTGGCGCGTGAGCCGGTCGACGTGGTCCTAAACGGTATAGTCGGCTTCGCCGGTCTCACCGCGACCGTGGGGGCCCTCGAAGCCGGCAACCGCCTCGCGCTGGCCAACAAGGAGTCCCTCGTCGCCGGGGGCGAGTGGGTCATGAGCCTCGCCGGCTCCAACGGCATCATCCCCGTGGACTCGGAGCACTCGGCTATCTTCCAGTGCCTGGAAGGGAGGGGCGAGGTGAGCGGTGTCTTGCTTACCGCGTCGGGAGGGCCGTTCTTCTCGCTGGAGAAGGCGCGGCTGCTCGAGGTCGGGCCGGAGGACGCGCTCGATCACCCGACGTGGCGGATGGGTACCAAGATTACGGTAGACTCGGCCACGATGATGAACAAGGGGCTCGAGGTCATAGAGGCACACCATCTCTTCGACGTTCCGTACGACGACGTACGCGTCGCGGTGCACCGCCAGTCTGTCGTTCACGGCGGCGTCCTCTTCGAGGACGGCTCGGTGGTCTTGCACGCCGCGCTCCCTGACATGCGGCTCCCGATAGCGTACGGGCTTCTCTGTCCCGAGCGGATCGACGTAGGGGCAAGGCCAGTGCCGTTCGACGGCTCCTCGTGGACCTTCGAGGAGCCACGCGACGACCTCTTCCGCTGCCTGCCGCTCGCGGTCGAGGCGGGCCGGGCCGGCGGCGCCTACCCCGTGGTGCTCAACGCGGCCAACGAGGTGGTCGTCGAGGCCTTTCTCGAGCGGAGGGTCGGGTTCTTGCAGATAGCCGAGGTGATAGAGGACGTGCTCGACAATCTGCCCGACTTCGGGACCATGCACGACCTGGAGGCGATCAGGGGCGTGGACGCGTGGGCGCGGGAAGAGGCCACACGCAGGGTGGTGGGCCTCCGATGACGCTCGTAGTCGCGATACTCGGTCTGATCTTCCTGGTCATCATCCACGAGCTTGGGCACATGCTCACGGCGAAGGCCCTCGGCGTCAGGGTGCCCGAGTTCGGGATCGGCTTCGGGCCGCCTATCTTCAAGAGGAAGATAGGCAAGACCGTCTATTCCTTCCGGATATTTTTGCTCGGCGGGTTCGCCAAGATGGCGGGGATGAACGACGGCGCCCAGGGGCCGGACACTTTTCCGGCGAAGGCCGCCTGGAGAAGGGCGCTCATCATCTTCGCCGGGCCCCTCGCCAACATCCTGGCGGCCGTGGCCATACTCGCCGTCGTACTCATGACCACAGGCGCGGTCACGGGTGTAAAGCCGGAGGTGCGCCAGATCGAGCCCAACTCGATGGCAGAGCGAGTCGGCATCCAGCCCGGCGACAGGTTCGTCGCCGTGGACGGTGCCAGGATCAAGGGCTGGGATGAATTCGAGCGCGAGGTCCGAGAGCGTGACCCGGGAGACGAGATCAGCGTCACCGTCGAGCGGGGCGGGGAGGAGAAGACCTTTACAGGGAAGCTCGGCGCCGACCCGAACAACCCGGATGCCGCGCTCGTCGGCGTCAGGCCGGAGATCGAGACGACCACTTACGGGCCGTTCGAGGCCGGGAGCATGTCGGTTGGGCAAGTGGTGAGGGTTACGGGGCTCCTCGGCGCCTTCGTTGGGGATCTGGTCACAGGAGATGAGAAGTTCTACGACAACGTCACGGGACCGGTGGGAATAGCGTCGGTCGGGAGCACCAGCGTGCAGCAGGGGTTCTTCCCGCAGCTTCTGGCCCTGATCAGCCTGAACCTCGCGCTGTTCAACCTGTTGCCTCTCCTGCCGCTCGACGGCGGGCACCTGTTCTTTATCGCGGCGGAGAAGATCCTGGGTCGTCCGGTGAGCCAGGAGACGATGGGCAGGATCGCTGCCTTTGGGATAGCGCTCGTCCTGATGCTGTTCCTGTTCGCAACCTACGCCGATCTTAGTAAAATCTTCACGGGACAGCCGTTCATCCCGGAATAAGATAAGGTCACTGGCGAAGCTCGGGAGTGTGATGACAGAGGCAGCCTTACATGAGCGTCCGGTTACGAGCCGGCAGATAAAGGTCGGCGACGTCCCGATAGGCGGCGGCGCTCAGGTGGCCGTCCAGTCTATGACCAACACCATGACCAACGACGTCGAGGC
>JBJMIY010000309.1:0-4437 GCA_045806605.1 Rubrobacteraceae bacterium | reverse complement strand
ACTTCGACCTCTGGGGCCTGCGCATCTGCCCCGACCTCGACACGGTGATGTACACCCTCGCCGGAATCGCCAACCCCGAGACGGGCTGGGGCATCGTAGACGAGTCGTTCGATTCTCTGGACATGCTCGCCCGCTACGGCGAGGATACCTGGTTCAAGCTCGGCGACAGGGACCTCGCCACCCACGTCCTGCGCACCGCGAGGCTGCGCGCCGGGGAGTCTTTGACCGGGATCACCGCCGACCTTTCGGCAGCGCTGGGTATCGGGAGCGCCATCCTGCCCATGTGCGACGAGCCAGTCGCTACCGTCCTCGATACCCCGGATGGTCCGCTCGAGTTCCAGGAGTACTTCGTGCGCAGGCGCCAGAGGGACGAGGTGCTCGGCCTGCGCCTGCGCGGCATAGGGGATGCCCGCCCCACGGACGCCGTCCTCGAGGCTCTCGCCGGAGCCGACCTCGTGGTCTTTTGCCCCTCCAACCCGGTTGTGAGCATAGGCCCGATACTGGCCGTGCCAGGGATGCGGGAGGCGCTGGCGTCTTCCTCTGTCGCCAGGGTTGCGGTCAGCCCCATCATCGGCGGAAGGGCGCTCAAGGGGCCGGCTGACAGGATGCTCGCCTCTCTGGGGCACGAAGTCTCGCCGGCCGGAGTGGCGAGGATGTACGAGGGGCTCGTGGACGGCATGGTCATAGACGAGGAGGACGAGGCGCAGCGGTCCGGGATCGAGGCGCTCGAAATGCGTGTGCTCGCGACGAGCGCCGTTATGCACGACGTCCCTGACAGGGCGCGCCTTGCGCGGGAGGTTCTCGGATTCGGCGCCGGGCTGGCGGAGCTGTGAGCGTCTTTGCGGTCGTGCCTGTGAAGGACCTGGCCGGGACCAAGAGCCGGCTCGAGCCCATCCTGAACCCGGGCGCCAGGGCCGGGCTCACCCTCTACATGATGGGCCGCGTCGTGGCGGCGCTGCGCGGGGCGGGAGTGGAGAACGTCGGCGTCGTGAGCCCGGACTGGATCGTCCTCGGGGAGGCCAGAAAGCGCGGCGCCACACCGCTCCGGCAGGAGAGCAGGGGCCTCAACCCGGCCCTCGAGGAGGGACGCCGCTGGGCTGTGGACCGCGGAGCCTCGGCGCTGCTCGTCCTCCCGGCAGACCTGCCGCTCCTCGTTCCGGAAGACGTACGGGAAGTTCTGGGAGAGATGGGCGATGAGTCCTCGGTCGTCATCTCCCCCGACCGCGCCCGCACCGGCACGAACGCCCTCCTGCTCAGGCCGCCGGACGCGGTGTCTTTCGCTTTCGGTGTGGGGAGCTTCGAAGCCCACCTGCGGGCCACCCGCGAGCGCGGCCTCGACGTCAGGGTCTGCGAGCGATCCCACCTGGCCTTCGACCTGGATACGGCAGACGACCTGGCGCGCCTCAAGGAGAAGGAGGCCCGGCGCTCGTGAGGGGCCTCGAGGTCCTGCCGGTCGAAGGCATCCCCGAGGTCCGGCCCGGCAACGATGTGGCCGGGCTCGTCGCCGATGCGGCGGGGGAGGACCTGCGCGCGGGGGATGTGGTGGTCTTTACCCACAAGGTTGTCAGCAAGGCAGAGGGCCGCCTGGTGGACCTCCGCGCGGTCGAGCCCTCCGCGCTCGCGAAAGGCTTCGCCGCCCGTTACGGCAGGGACCCGCGCCAGATCGAGGTAGTGCTGCGGGAGAGCCGGCGCATAGTCCGCATGGACCGCGGCCTCATCATCTCCGAGACCCACCATGGCTTCGTCTGCGCCAACGCCGGCGTCGACGCCTCGAACGTCCCAGGAGACGACGTTGTCTGCCTCCTGCCAGTTGACCCCGACGCCTCAGCGGCGAGGCTCCGCGAGACGCTCGTCGCGAGATCAGGCTCCGACCTCGCCGTCATAGTCTCCGACTCGTTCGGCCGAACGTGGCGGGAAGGCATAACCGACGTCGCCATAGGAGTCGCCGGGATGCGGCCCCTCGCCGACTACCGCGGGGAGACGGATCCCCACGGCTTTCCCCTCGCCGCCAGCGTGCTCGCGACCGCCGACGAGCTCGCTGCCGCCGCCGAGCTCGTTATGGGCAAGACCGCTGGCATCCCCGTCGCCATCGTCCGCGGCTATCCTTACGAGCGGGCAGCCGGCACGGGCAGAGACCTGATCATGCCCCCCGAGAGAGACCTCTTCAGGTAGCCGGGATACGGCCTGAGACGACCTACCTACGCGCGCTATCCGCCGCGGCGACGCCCGAAAATGAAACTGAAGATGCAAGCAAAGCCCGTTAGCAGGGCAATTTCGTTAATTCCGACAGAAATTATCGGAGTTTTGTTGACTAACAGGCCTCTGGTGCTTAGTATCCAGTCTATGGAGTTGCAAGGTACGCGGGGACTTGTTGCGGTGGGGCCAAGATTCTGGGCCCCCTGCCCGGGCGCTCGATGTAGCGTGCGCGCCTGATCCAACCCCATTCGCAATCACACGATTTGATTGGAGGAGCGCGATGCCCGAAGCCCTGCGTTCGCAGCGTAAAAACAATATCTTACCCGGGCCGGATGCTCTAGAGCGTCTGGCAGGACATCTGGAGGGAGCCGACCCGCAGGACATAATCCAGTGGGCCGTAGACACCTACGGCGGCGGGCTCGCGCTCTCGGCCTCGTTCGGGGGCGGCGAGGGTATGGCGCTCGTTGACATGATCTCCAAGATCACCAACGAAGTGACCATCCTCACCATCGACACTGGCTTTATCTTCAGGGAGACTGCGGAGTTCCGCGAGGAGGTCATGCGGCGCTACAAGCTTCCGCTGGAGGTCTTGAAGCCTTCGCTCTCCCTGGAGGAGCAGATCGAGCGCTACGGCGAGCAGATGCGCACGTGCACGCCCGAGCTGTGCTGCCAGGTCCGCAAGATCGAGCCACTCCAGAGGGCCTTGAGTCGCTATGACGCCTGGATGACGGGCATCCGGCGAGATCAGACCCCCGAGAGGGCGAACACGAGGGTCGTCGCGTGGGAGGAGCGCTACGGGGCGGCCAAGATCGCGCCGCTCGCCCACTGGACGGAAGAGCAGGTGTGGGACTACGTTAAAGCGCACAACGTTCCTGTCAACCCGCTGCTGCACCAGGGGTACAGGAGCATCGGGTGCGAGCCGCAGACGCGGCCCGTGCACCCTGACGAGGACCCGAGGGCCGGTCGCTGGGCCGGGCTCGACAAGAACGAGTGCGGGCTGCACTGGGACAACGGCAAGCCCGTGCCCGCGAGCGAGAACGGGCACGCGCGCGCCTAGAGGCGCGCCTAGAGTCCCGGGTTCCCGAGCTGAACGTGCGTCATATCTAAAGAGGTTTCATTCTTCATGCGGTTTCTCAGAGAGGGGCAGACCCTCAACAAGGTCGAGAAGATAAAGCTTGAGCGGCACCCGCTCGAAGTGCGCCAGGCGATAATAGACACATACTCGAAGGACCTCGCGGCCATGGACGAGGTGCCGGGCGAGGTCGAGCGCCTCAAATGGGTTGGCATCTACCCGCAGAGGCAGGGCGGGGACGCCTTCATGATGCGCATAAAGGTGCCGGGCGGGGTCCTGAAGCCCGAGCAAGCCAGGGTCATAGGCCGCATCGCCGCGGACTTCGCCAACGGTCCCATCCCGAATCCCCACTTCGGCAACAACTTCCTCGACCTCACGACGCGCCAGGACGTGCAGATGCACTGGATCAAGATGGGTGACGTACCGGAGATCTGGCGCAGGCTCGAGGAGGCAGGCATAACGACCGTCCAGGCGTGCGGCGACTCGGCGCGCAACGTCCTGTGCTGCCCCGTCTCAGGGCTCGGAGATGAGGAGGTCATAGACGCCTACCCCGTGGCGCAGGCCATCTCGAACTACTTCACCGGCAATCGCGAGTACGCCAACCTGCCGCGCAAGTTCAAGATGAGCGTCACAGGCTGCCTCGAGGACTGCGCTCAGGCGGAGATCAACGACATCGGGATGCTCCCCGCGAGGCTCGAAGACGGCACGGTAGGCTTCAACCTGCGCGTCGGGGGTGGTCTCTCCGACGGCCCGAGGATGGCTTCGGACATAGATGTCTTCGTGCGGCCCGAGGACGCCGTGGAGATCACACGCGGCATAGCGCAGGTCTATGGCGAGCTCGGAAACCGGGAGAACCGTTGGATCAACCGGATGCGCTACCTGGTGCAGGAGCTCGGCCCCGAGGGCTTCCGCGAGGAGCTTGAAAAGCGCGTCTCCATGGGGCTCACGCCCGCCGGCGAGGAGCTGACCAAGCACTACCGCGGCGACCACGTCGGTGTTCATCCTCACAAGAGTAGAGACGGATCGCCGACGCAACTCTACTACGTGGGTCTGAACGTCCCTGAGGGGAGGATGAGTGGGGAGCAGTTTCAGGAGGCCGGGCGGCTCGCGGAGGAGTACGGAGGAGAGGTACGTCTCGCCACCGACCAGAACCTGATCCTCACCGATGT
>JBJMIY010000308.1:0-5083 GCA_045806605.1 Rubrobacteraceae bacterium | reverse complement strand
GCGAGGCGTCTACCGAGCCAAAGCCGTTCCCCGCCCCCTAAGCTTTTGCTCTACCTATAATACAAAGGGTACGATAAGGGTACGATCCTTCTCCGATGGGCTACACCCCAAAGCCGGACGGTTCGTAGCACCCCTATTTGCGAGTGACAAGTCTAAGGCCAAGACGCGCGGGTGATCGGTTCGCGGAATCGCAGACGTAGGATGCGCGGCATTGTCTAACGACCAGCCCCGTACACGGACGCGCTGTCGTCACCCCTCGCGCGCATGGCGACCTCGTTGCGCAGCACTGGGTCTTCTTCGAGAGACATGATCAAGACTCGAACCACGCTCGCCATGTCCGTCTGCGCATCGAGCGCGAGCTGTTTGAGGTAGCGATGCTGCACCCCATCCAAGTCTAGCGTGAACCGGTGGCGCCCAGTCCCCGGCCGCAGCCCGACCTTGGCCTTGCGCCCGACGCCCTTCTGCCGAGCGACTCCGTACAACCGACCGGCCGTCTGTGGCCCCAGCCCTACCTCCCCCCCGGGCTCGAAGCGTGTATGCGCCGGAGGCGCCCCTCCTAGCTCACGCGGGCCCGTCGGCGGAGCGCCGGGAGGGGCCTCCCCCATGCCCTCCTCCTGCGACCCCTTACGCTCGCGCATCGCGACGTTGCGGAACCTGCTGCCTATCTCGCTCGCCTTCTTCTTCCCCGCCATCCCCTACGCTACCTCCTCCGTCGCGGCTATCTCCTCGAGGACTTCTTCGTATTCCATCAGCGGCCCAGGCTCCAGCCCGAAGCTCATCCCGAAAGCTTCCCTCAGCGGGACCTCCGTCGAGAGCACCTCCAGGCCCATGTTCTCCTCCAGCACCGTCCGGGTCTCCCTCGCGCTGCGCGTCCCCCGCCTCACCCTCGTCATCACTGCGTACACCGACACGTCGTTGATCTCCGCAAGCCCCGCCAAGAGCTCCAGCGTCGGCCGCAGCCGGTCCAGGTCCATTAGGCTCGGCTGCACCGGGATTACGACCGCCTCCGCAGCTAGGACCGCGCTCCTGACGATCGCCTGGTGACCCGGCGGCGTGTCTACCACCAGGTGCTCGTAATCGCCAATGAAGTGCCTCGCCCTCCGGTGCAAATCCTTCACCGGCAACGCCACAATCGGAAACCCGAACTCCGTCCCCGCGGCCGCCGCCTCCTCGGACCAGCTGAGAAGCGATCCCTGCGGGTCCGCGTCCACCGCGAGGGTCCTCCCCCTCCTAGAAAGCCCTGCCGCCAGGTACACGGAACTCATCGTCTTTCCGGTGCCGCCCTTCAGATTGCACACCGTTAACCTCAAGGCTTTTCTCCCCTCGTCTCCGGATACCCCGGTACGTCCCGCGCCCGCGAAGGGAGCGTGACCTCCTCCCCGCCCAGCCCACGCAAGATAGCACATTTGCGGCGTATTTACATTATTAAGTAAATACGCCGCAAATGTGCGTGCCCGGGCGGGGGCGTGAAGGACGTACGCGCGGGCGCTCGGATCGAGACGTCTTCAGCGTGGCTTCGGGTACGGGATAGATCGCGGCGCACAGAATCCGCCCTGTGTCCGGAGGCCCCTTGCCGGCCAACCTGACCCTCGAAGGCCCCTCCCGATCGCTTACACGTCCATACAGCGCCTCTGGGACGGATTCCGGGGACGCTCGACGACCGAAAACCCGACCCGGGACAAAAACGAGAAGGCGACTCGGCGGGGCCGCCTACGTCCGCCCGGGAGGGAAGGCCTGCCCATCGGCCGGCAGCCTAGTGTCCCTGCTGCTGGCCCCGGGCGGCCGTTTTATCAATTACTAAGTAAGAATTGAAATACGCCAGAAATCACGGGCGGCTGGCGAAGACGGGCTCACCCACTGGCGGCTAGGGCCAAGTTCGCCGGCGTCTCCGCTCGCAGCGCATCCTCGGTCCGACGCTGGAGTTGGCGCACGCGCACGCGGCTCAGGCCGAGCTCCTCGGCGACGTCCTCGAGCTTTTGGCTTGGCTGCCGCCGATCCCGTGGCGGACGACGATGACCGTGTGTTCCGCCTGCGTGAGGCCGTGGAGGGTGCCTTCGAGGGCCACAGAGGTGCTCGCGGCTTCGATGGCCTCCACGAGGCGCTCCTCGAGGGCGGCTTGCGGCGACCCGTCCGCGATCATGGCGCCCGGCTCGTCGGAGTCCTCGCCGGCGGGTCCCACTGGACGGTCGAGACTCGTTGGACCCGCCGGCACTGAGAGGACGCCTTCGACTTCCTCCCCTAGCCGGGGCGTCCTGCAAGCTCCCCGGCGCCGGTGTCGCGTCCGAGTTCGGCGGCGAGCGTCGCGCGGGTGGCGGGGGCTTTGGCGACCCTATCTCTCCCTCGTGTAGCGGGAGACGGATCGCCCGTCCGCCGTCGCGGAGGCTGCGCTAGACGCCCTGTCAATCTCCGAAGGTCCCCCGCAACTCCCGGATACGGCGCGCCACCCATCGTTCATAAGTACACGTAATACCAACAAACGGCAGCACATGGGCGACAAAGTTGGAAGATCAAAAACAGCAAACCAAAACCTTTTAATGCGGGGCGACACCACCTGAGAGGGCAAGACCGAGCACGAGGCAGCGAAGAAGGACCACAGAGGAGCACGGACCCGCGCGCAACGAGGTGGGGTAGGGGGCATGCGGGTCCTCACTGTGATCTCGTTTCTCAGTATTATGCGGTGAAGCTGCGTCGGCCATCGGGGCTAGTTATCCTTTCGCCGGAGCACGGTTGGCTCCGGCAGCCGCATCTCATGTTAGTGGCGCGACCTTGCCGATGACGAGGCGCATCTCCGCAGGGGGGGACAGCAAAGATCGCAGACCTTCGTCCACGATTTCCTTGAACCTCGTAGTGATGTATTCCTCGGCGAACGCATTGGGCACGGCCACAATCAGGGCGTCAGATTCCAGCCCGACGGCGCACACGCCTTCGAACCAAACCCGCCGGCTGGAGTCGTCGATCCGATCTGCCACGCGTTCGAGAACGTCCTCCCAGATGCGAGTCGCCTCCTGGTGGGGCTCATACAACATCGTCTCTTCCTCTTGACCGTCTCCGTTGCTCCGACGCTCGGCCGACTCGACCGGCGCGACGTCCGCCTCGTGCAACCTGCGCTGCGGGGGTTCGATCGGCAGTGGCAATCGCTCGCCGATGTACTTCTTGAGCCACGCACCTGGACTGCGAATATTCTTTTGGTATGGGAGGGCCTCGACGTAGAACCGGCAGGCCGCAGCGCCTTGCTCGTGGATGAGCGTTCGCGCCACGTTCGGCCAGACCCCGTTCCGAAGGAGCGCCCGGTACACCCCACTCTCCTCCGGTCCCCAAGACCGGTCCAGGTAGCTCCTCGCGCTCACGAATTCCTCGGCCACGCGGTAGTGGACACGGTTGCCTTCATAGACCACCGCCGCAAGAAACCCCCGATCTTTCATCTCCTTGTGGGAGGGCTCTAGTTTCTCCTTCACCTTCGAGGGCTGCTTGTAGCTCGCGGGCATTCCTATGTGGTCCTTGAGCACCATGATGTCCTCGCTCCACGTGAAGCTATCGCCCCGCTTGTAGTCGATGCGCCTGTACAGGCTCTTCGCGTAGCCCTTGGTCAATGAAAGACAGAAGCTCAGGTCGAGCTGCTTTATGTGGCCGTGGGCGAGGCTCCGGACCAGGATCTCGTCAAACCTAAGCTTGTGACGCTCCGTCGCCCGTCCGTAACGATCCTCGTTGGCCTCGAACTCGACTCGCCAGGGGATGAAGTGAGCGCTGCCGTACGCCTTCTTGTCCTCCCGGTAGAAGGCATCGATGGCGTCCATCAGCGTCTTGTTGATCTTCAGTATCGAGTCCCTCACCCTCCGGTAGTTCTTCCCGTTGTCCTTGAGGCCCAGGACGTTCAGGACCTCGTAGAGCGTGAACGGTATCTTTCCGTCCTCGGGTATCCCCCCGAGCTTCTCCTTCGCAAGCGCGTGCATCGCCAGGTAGACGTCTCCGTCGAAGACGTCGAGCTCACCGTATTCTTCCGGGGGTCTCCACCGCCACATGCGCTGGCCCGCGCTACCGTCGGCCTTCCTGTACTCTTGAACGTACTCGCGGTAGCCGTTCTTACCGACGCTCACCCGACCACCGAAGAGAGGCGGTTCCTCCAGGTTCAACTCGACGTTGACGATCTCCGGTGCTTTCTCCCGCTCTTGGCGTGCTAGCGCTCTGCCTGCCTCAGCCACCCATAACCTCCCTGTTAACAAGACAAAACACTAAACACAAACATAACATCATGTAAACCGACAAGATCAACCCGAAGGCGACCCTTTGCAGGTATTTTATTCGCCAGGTTTCCCAGTAGGGTCGGTAATCTACCCCGCTACGGTCGGTAAAGTCACCCCGGAGGATCGGTATTCTTTCCCCACGGGATCGGTAAAAGTCCACCCCAAGGGTCGGTATTCTTTCCCAGCAGGGTCGGTATTCTTTCCCAGTAGGGTCGGTATTCGGTAGACAACGCCGCACCGCACGTACATTTCCTCGAAACACTGCTTTCAGGTGGTATCTGTCCCACCAACGGCGGCATCGCACGGCATGCTGCGGCCGGTCGAGGGACTCACCTTTCCCCACAGGGTCGGTATTGTTTCCCAGCAGGGTCGGTATTCGGAGCTTGTTAGTGTTTACCTAGTCAGTTTTCTCCTTGTGGTTGCATGCCGGATTTCCCCACAGGCTCGGTATTCCCAGGGCGCTCTGTGGCCGTTACTCCACCTTCCTCGGGGAATGAGTCTCGAGCAGGGCTTGGGTATCGCGGTGGACGGTGAGGGCAGGGCTTACGTGACGGGAAGCACCTCCTCTCCTTCGAGGGCGGAGACGCCTTCGTGACGAAGCTGCGAACCGATTGAGCCGCGCTCCGGCCATCGGTGCGCGAGCAACAAGGGAGGCGAGTCTCCTCAAGAGGGGGCCTGCCTCCTTGAGGAGTGCCGAACGCTAGCTGCTTGTAGGTGCTTGCGGGTAGTACTTCTCCGCCTGGGTACCCAACTGCGTGAAAACGGAGTTCTCGGAAGTTCGTCTATAGAGAGTTCTGCGAAGTTCGTAGTATCAAGCTACCCCACGTCGGCGGTATTCGGGA
>JBJMIY010000307.1:0-12379 GCA_045806605.1 Rubrobacteraceae bacterium | reverse complement strand
GTGGCGCAACCGGCTACCATTTAGGAGAAGAGAGGTAGGCCGGTTTTGTTTTGGAGATGGAAGAGATGGGGTGATGACCACTTAGCAAGCTCACCTGGGACGGGAAGAAGACTCTTGCGCATAACGATACTACCCAGAAGGATAGCGCAGGCCCACCTGCATAAGGAGGCAAGATTCGTATGAGCCGTAGCGTCTCGATTTTTAGCGTAGTGGTGGTGATGACGATTACCGTGCTGGCTACCGTAGTGGTGGCCTTCGCACAAGAGGAGCCAGAAAACGAAGGTGGCGGCGGTCCTGTGGGAAAAGTCCCCGTCTGCCACAACACGGCACATAACCCTCACACTATCACGGTGGGTGCACCCGCGGAAGCAGCCCACCTCGCTCATGGCGACACCAAAGGTGCCTGTGAAACTGCGGGAGCGCCGCCCGAAGAACCTTCCGAAGGCGCGACGCTGACAACTGAGGCGACCCTCACCCCGACCCTGCCTGATGGCACGATCAGCGACACGGCTACCCTGAGCGGCGCGACGAGCGACGCCACCGGGACTATCTCCTTCAGCGCCTACGGGCCGTTCGATCCTGCCACGGACCCGACCACCGACGTTTGCGACGAGACAACTCTCGCCTTCGAGTCACCAGACCCTGTCGATATCGGTAGCCCCGACGCGAGCGGCAACTACGTCGTCTCCTCCGACGACCCCGCGGTCACAACGGACGACTTCGTTCCGACCGAGGCAGGCCGCTACCAGTGGGTAGCCTCTTACAGTGGCGATGCCAGCAATGAGGCAGTGTTGTCTGAGTGCAACGCCGAGGGCGAGCAGAGCGTCGTGAGCGGTGAGGCGGGCACGACCCCGACGCTGACGACTGACGCGACCGACACCGCGACCTTGCCCGATGGCACGATCAGCGACACGGCAACCCTCGGCCCTGACGTGCCGGACGGTACGGACGGTGACATTGAGTTCAAGCTGTACGGTCCGTTCACCACCGCGCCAACCGCGGAGACCGCGGCGACGGACTGCGTGGCAGCCAACCTCGTCGATACTCCATCGTACACGTCGACCGTTGCGGTTGACGACCATGCCGCGGCGAATAACCCATACACCTCGGATCTGTACACACCGACAGAAGCCGGTATCTACCAGTGGACCGCAACGTTTACCCCAGATTCTGGCCAAGGCGACCCGTCTGGAGAGATCGGGTGCGGTGAGGCGGTTGAGCAGAGCGTCGTGAGCGATGAAGCGGCCACGACCGGCGCGGAGCAGAACATGACCCTAGCTGGCGAGATCGGTGAAGTCGCAAATCTCGCCGATCCTGCCACAGATACCACCAACATCGAGGGCACCACCCAGAACGGCAACACCACCCTGGGCACCGACAGCGAGGACGACGTTCTATACGGCAACGCCTCGGCCAATAAACTCCTCGGCCGCCATGGCAATGACTACTTGGACGGAGGCAAAGGCCGGGACAGGATGGTTGGTGGCAAACAAGCCGACCGCATCAATGGCGCGGATGGCAAACCAGGCGACGTGATCAATGGTGGCATCGGAATAGACTACTGTGTAGGCGATGTAGGTGATGAGATCAAGAACTGCGACGGCAACGTAGTAAACGTGCCGCTACCCTCTGAAGCTGCTGCGCCTGCGGAGGCGCGTAACTAGCGTAGCAGGCACTCATTCAGAAGCTTCCTAGCGAGCCGGGGTCCTTACATTGTAGGGACCTCGGATTCGCTCTTCTTGCCTGCTGAACTGTGAACGTGGAGCAAATGGTCGAGCGCAACCAGAAGACCAATTTTCTTGGATGCGCTCAAATGAGATAATTAGCGCATGCTCGCGTTGCGCAAAGAGGTTTGAGCGATGATTCGGGCCGTGGTTGCCGGTCTGGGCTTCATCTCAGTTTTGGCGGCTCTCATAATCGTCGCCTTGCTCATGGTGAACTCACTGGGTGGCAGCCTTGCGGGAGGCTCGGCGGCTAATGCTCCCTCTGCAGGAGCTGCGGAGTCGGTCGTGCTGCGGATCTCAGGTACACCTGGGCTGCAGTTCAGTGGCAACTACACGACGCCAGAGGGTTCCAGAAACATTAGCGGCACCCTTAGTGTAAACCCTACGGACTATGACCTCGGAGGTGAGGGCGTTGCGGGCTTCAACGTTGTCACGGCTAACGTCTACAAAGAGGGAACGAGTGGCACGTTGAAGGTAGAGATCCTCAAGAACGGCCAGGTCGTCCAATCAGCAGCCACGAACGCCACGAACAACACCGTAAGCGTGACTTATTCTCCATAAGAACAGCTAATCTGGTTCGACCTTACTTGTGACCCGCCGTGGTTTGATTCATATCCAGTGTGTTCTCGTTCCGCGTGGCATCTGGTAAACGCATTCGGTACTGAAAGGCTCCAATAAATACGCAATTTGAGTGATGTGGAAGGCTTGATACGTTGCTAGTCTTCTTGCATCTGACGAACTCCCTAATCGGAGAAGCGCCGAGAGTATGAAAAGCAAAGTCAGGTTTAACCTCCAGGGAACCGCCCGAGGAAAGGGTGACGGAACGGTGAGTTCGTCGGAGGCGCTCAGCCGAAGCGGGCTATGCAGCACTCCGGTCATAGGGGTAATGGCATCTCTAAAAGAAGACCCCGAGTCGCCTACACAGGACCCCCTTGCCCGGTTTGTTCGGACCGACCTGGACTATGTCGAGAGCGTGGCCGATGCCGGAGGGGAGCCGGTGGTGATACCGCCGTCAGTTGACCTTCGGGTGGCGAAGGCGCTACTCGAAGGGTTGGATGGCCTACTCTTGAGCGGAGGTCCTGACCTCGACCCAGCGTACTACGGCGAGGCTCCGATAGCCGAACTCGGGATGACTATCCCAGAGTTGGACGCGCTTGAGATGGCGCTGTTGAGGTTGGCTCTCCAGCGAGGGATGCCCATCTTTGGCATCTGCCGGGGGATGCAGGTACTCAACGTGGCTCTAGGCGGAACGCTCTACCAGGACATGCCCTCCCAGCTAGGTGTGGATGTCCTCGATCACCGGCAGGCATCGTCCAAGTACGAACCGACGCACGAGGTTGAGGTTCTGGACGACTCTTACATGGCAGAGATCATGGACCGCCAAAGTGTCGAGGTCAATTCGTACCATCATCAGGGGATCAAGGTTCTGGCCAACGCCCTCACGGTGACCGCTCGGTCCTCCGACGGGGTGATTGAAGCGGTCGAGTCGTGCGACTTCTCTAATGGCTGGCTGATGGGCGTCCAGTGGCACCCCGAGGGTATGGGTCACACAGGCCCATGCCACCGAAACCTCTTCGAGGCCCACGTCTGCGCAGCCGAGCGCCACTCCTTACGCAGGGCCGCAGCTTAGAGAACACCGAATTTCATCGCCGCTTGTTAGTCTGAGGACGTCGGCAGAGCTACAAAAGGGAGATCATGCACGCTCGGGTCAGCATACTTCGTCCCAAAGGTGGACAGAAGGAACAGGTGCTCCGCATCTGCGAAGACGTTCTGGCACCCGCCGCTGAAAGACAGAAGGGGTTCTGCGGGATGCTGGTGATGAGCGACGTCGAGGCTGACAGGGTCCTTGGTATCACCCTCTGGGACACCGAGGCGGACATGCTCGCCGGCGAGCGTGGCGAGTACCTCCAGGAGCAGATCAGCAACCTTATTCTCTTCCTCGCTGAGCCCCCGGTTATGGAGCAACTCGTGGTCGACGTCATGTCCTGAGCGCTCTCCGGGAGACCTCTGCTCGTCCTCTCCATGCTCACAGGAGTCCTATTACTCGAACCGGATCAGCCACATCTGCTGCTCCGACAGCTTTGCTTCCGAGGTGTGTGTTGGACTTCCCCCGAGCTTGCGGCCGGACTTCCGGTAACATGGCCCGCGTAGGATGAACTCGAAAAGGAGGTCCAGCATGGCATATCTGGAAGGACAGCTTCGAGGGAACGTTGCCGACGAGTCCGAAGGCGAACACACCGGCTACGTGCTCGAGGTCGAGGTAGACATGTCTGCGGTCCAGAATGCGCAGGAGATCCTGGGCGAGCAGGTGGCCGTGACCGGAGAGGTCGAGATCGTAGACTATCCCGAGCGAGGGAAGGTCTTGATCTTCAGAGCAACTTCGGCGGCGGCGATAGAGGAAGAGATCGAAGAAGAGATCGAAGAGGTAGAGTAGCCTCAGCCGTCCCGGCCAGCGGTATCTCCGGCTTCGTAGACCGCCGGGTTCCGGTCCTCGAACGAGTGGGAGAGGTCTGTCAGCTGCTTCTCGCGCCGGGCTCTACTCAGGTCTACCCCGGCGTGGATCAAACCCTCTTCCGCCACGCCTGCGAGCGCGAGGACGCCGCCTGTGGCGTCTACCACGCAGCTACGTCCCAGGTAGCCGTCCCCGACGCGGTTGGCGGCGGCGACGAAGACGCGGTTGGCGTTGGCGGCTGCGATGCAGTGGATGTCGAGCATCGTGAGGCCGCCCCGGCGCTGGTGCTCGGGGACCCAGTCGTCGGGGGCGTTGGACGGGACGCAGAGGATCTCGGCGCCCTTCACGGCGAGGGTGCGGGCCGCCTCAGGGAACCAGGCGTCGTAGCAGACGAGCATCCCGATCATCCCCAGCGGCGTGTCGAAGACCGGAAGCTCCCGGCCCGGCTCGTACCCTAGCTTCTCCTCGTTCCAGAGGTGCGTCTTGCGGTAGCGTCCGAACACCCCGGGTCCCAGCAGGACGGCGGAGTTGTAGAGGATATCCCTCTCCCTCTCAAGCAGCCCGCCGACGACGTATATGTCGGACGCTTCCGTCTCCTTCTTCCACGCCTGGACGGTAGGGCCGCCGGGGATCTCGTCCGCGAGACCTGGAGCCTGTTCGCGCGAGTCGAGGTCGCAGCCGGAGTTCGCGAGCTCAGGGAGGACGATGAGGTCCGCTCCTTCGGCGGCAGCCAGCCGGATGAACTTGAGGGAGCGCTCGAGGTTGTGATCCGGGTCCCCGTCGCGGACGGCGTACTGGGCGCAGACAACGCGCATGTTCTCAGCTCCCCTGGCGGCGGAGCTGTTCGACCTCGCCTTCGAACAACTCGATCATGCCATCGCTTGTTTCGAGGAGCAGGGCTCCCTCGGGGCCGAGATCCAGAGCCTCCCCTTCGAGCACCTCCCCGAACCTGCGGACGCGCACCCGCTCACCCAGGGTGCAGTTGAGCGCCCGCCAGTCGTCGAGTACGGTCCCGAAGTTCTCTATCCTACCCAGCTCGAAATCCAGGTGCGAGAGGAGGGAGTCGAGGAGCGCCAGAAGGTCCACGTCGCCTCCGAGCTCGGAGCGTAAAGTCGCGGCCTCGTTCTGCGGGACACCGAGGTCTTTGGGGTCGAGGTTGGCGTTGAGGCCGACACCGAGGACGACGAAGTCTACGTGTCGCTCCTCTCCTACCCCGACCTTCTTCGCCGCCGCGGGGACGCTCTCGACGCTGGACTCGGCGAGGATGCCGCAGATCTTGCGCCCGTCCACGAGCAGGTCGTTGGGCCATTTGATCTCCGCCCGCACCCTCATCTCCCGCAGAGCCTTCGCCACCCCCACCGCAGCCGCCTGCGTAACGCGGGCCGCTACCCGGGTGGAGATCCCGGGCCGCAGCACCAGCGACATCCAGAGCCCCCCCTCCGGCGAGCCCCACCTCCGCCCTAGACGCCCCCTCCCGCCGGTCTGCACGCCGGAAAGGACAAGCGTCCCGTGCGGGGCTCCCTCACGAGCCAGTTCACGGGCGCGCTGCTGCGTCGAGCCCACCTCATCGTGCGCCTCGACGCGCGCCGCAAGCGGGCTCGCCAGGCCCTCGACCGCCTCCCGGCTCAACCCGCTCACGCTATCCCCGCTTCTTCGAGGGTCTCCATCTCGCGCATCACCCTGCTCGCGGCCTGCACGAGCGGCACGGCGAGCAGGGCGCCGGTCCCTTCGCCGAGGCGCATCTCCAGGTCGAGGAGAGGCTCGAGGCCTAGCTTCTCCAGCGCGACCCTGGCGCCCGGCTCGACCGAGAGGTGCCCTGCTACCAGGTAGTCAACCGAACGGGGCGCGAGGGTTCGGGCGACGAGCGCCGCCGAGTTCGAGACGAGGCCGTCGAGGAGGACGGGAACGCCGTAGACGGCACCCATGAGGATCACGCCGACGAGCGCCGCGTGCTCCAGGCCGCCGAGCGCGGCGAGCACGCCCACCGGGTCCTTAGGGTCCGGGCCGTGCAACTCCAGCGCCTTCTCCACCAACCCCGTCTTCAGCTCGAACGTCGCGTCGTCAATGCCGGTGCCGCGTCCCGTCACCTCCCTGGCTGGACTACCGGTGAAGGCGGCGACGAGGCAGGCTGCAGGGGTGGTGTTCCCGATCCCCATGTCCCCTGTAACGAGCAGGTCCACACCCCCGCTCTCGACGAGCTCCCCGGCGACGCCCGCTCCCGCGAGCACCGCGCGCGCGGCCTCCTCCCGGCTCATCGCCACGCCCTCACTCAGGTCGGCCGTCCCCGGCCTCACCTTCGCGCCGCGCAGGAGCGGGTGACGTTCGAGCTCGGAGGCGACGCCGACGTCGAGCACGCTCACCCGCGCGCCCACGGTACGGGCGATGGCGTTGACCGCCGCGCCTCCAGCGCAGAAGTTCTCGACCATCGCCGCCGTCACCTCTTCCGGCCACGGCGAGACACCGCGGGCGAGCACGCCGTGGTCTCCGGCGCAGACCACGACCGCGGGGTTCTCGGGCACCGGTGGCGGGGACTCGCCCGCCATTCCCGCGAGGCGGACGCCGAGGTCCTCCAGGCGTCCCAGGCTCCCCGGCGGCTTGAGGAGACGCCGGTGCAGGTCGCGGGCTCTCTGCGCCGCGGACGCGTCGGCTGGCTCGACTTCCTCGGCCAGCTCCCTTACGCGGTCCTCGAGCGCCACGGCTAATGGTGATGGTGGCCGTGCTCGTCAGGATGGTAGTGGGGTGTGGCGGGGGCGCCGACCTTCTCCTCGAAGCCGGGGAGGGCGACGCGGTGGACGCAGACGTCGCAGTTCATGCGGATGTCGCCCTCGAAGGACTCGCGGTAGCGCTCCATGACCAGGGCCGCCACCCTCGCGTCGGGCCCGAAGTAGCCCGCGTAGCGCACCTCCATTTCGGGGTTGTCTTCGGCGAAATTCCGGCTCTGTTCCCTGATGCGCTCTTCGAGGACGCCGGTGAAGAGGAAGTAGGAGAAGACGACGACGCGCCCGGCGCCGAGCCTCCTGCAACGCTCCAGCGCCTCGGTCACGCTCGGGGGAGCGAGGCTCACGAAGGCCGTCTCGACGAGCGGGTAAGGCCGGCCCTCGAAGAAGAGCCGGGCCATCTTCGCGAGGTCGCTGTTCGCGTCAGGGTCGGAGGAGCCCCGGCCAACTATGAGGACCGCTGTCCCTTCTTTCTCCTCTTCGGGAACGACGGCGGAGATGCGCTCGTCCATGAGCTCCAGGAGCTCGGGACGGATGCCGAGGGCGCGGCCGTAGTGGAAGTCCAGGTCGGGGTGGGTCAACTTCTCGCGCACAAGGGTCGCGGGGACGTCGTCCTTGGCGTGGCCGGCGGCGAGGAGCATGAGCGGGACGGCGGAGATCTCACGCGCGCCTCTCTCCTTCAAGCTGTTCACGCACTCGGAGATCGGAGGCCGCGAGAGCTCTATGAATCCGCCCTCGACAGGCATCGGGGCGCGGGCGCGTACCAGGGAGACGAGCTCGTGGAACTCCTCTGCGCCGCGCGGGTCGCGGCTACCGTGTCCGACGATGAGCAGCGCGGGCTCGCTACTCGTCGTCCTCTTCCCGTTAGCCTCCGGGCGAAGATCTCTCAATTCGTTCCTCCTCGAAGTACAAGAGGGCGTTCAGCGCCGCGGCCGCGACCGCGGACCCCCCCTTGGGGCCATGGTTCGCCACCGCCGGCAGCCCGCTCCGGATCAAGCGCTCCTTTGACTCGGCCGCCCCGACGAACCCGACAGGCAGCCCGACGACGAGCGCCGGCCTGACATCCATTTCCAGCAGCTCGAAGAGCGCCGTCGGCGCGTTCCCCACGACCCAGACTGCATCGAAGCCCGCCTCGCTCTCCGCGAGCCTGAACCCCGCCGCCGAGCGCGTTATGTTAAGGTGCTCGGCCAGCAGCCGCGCGCGCGGGTCGGAGACTAAACAGAGGGCCTTGCGCGCCGTGATGCCCGCGGCGACCATCCCGGCGTCCGTCACGACCCTGGCACCTCTGCGCAGGGCTTCGAAACCGCGCCTCAGGGCCGCCTCATCGAGGACCAGGCTCTCGGCGTACTCCAGGTCGGCGGAGGCGTGGATCACACGCTCGGCCACCGCGCGCGAGAGCGGTCCGAGGTGCGAGAGGTCCACCTGCTCGCGCAGGATGCGGTAGCTCTCGGCCTCGATGGGGTGAACGCGTCTCATTCTCTCTCCGATATTATGACCTCTACGCACGCCGCGACAGGGCAGACCTCCGCGCACTCGGCACAGCCCGTGCAACGATCCTCGAAGACGGTCAGAGGCGAAGGATAACCCCTGGGGGCGGGTTGGATGGCCTTCTCCGGGCAGGTCCTTATGCAGGCCCCACAACCCGCGCACAGGTCCGTCACGGCGAAGATCCTCATACCCCATACCCCCGCGGAGTCACCATGCGCCCGGCGCGAACTTCCGTCCGGGAGTTCCCCACTATAACCGTCGTGAGCATATCCACGCTCTCCGGACGGAGCGATCCGAGGTCCGTCAGGAGCACGCTCTGCCCCTCGCGGAAGGCTTCCCTGACGACGCCGACCGGGGTACCGGGAGAGCGATGATCGAGCAGTATCTCTCGCACCTTCCCGAGCTGCCAGTCGCGGCCCTTCGAGCGCGGGTTGTACAGCGAGAGGACGAAGTCCGCTTCGGCGGCGGCCCGCACCCGCTCCTGGATAATCTCCCAGGGAGTAAGGAGGTCGGAGAGGCTGATCGAACAGTGGTCGTGCCCCAACGGCGAGCCGAGCAACGAAGCCGCAGCCTGCGCCGCCGTTATACCGGGCACTACGGCAACGTCAACGTCCCCGCCCGCCAGCTCCAGAGCGGGGGAGGCCATCGCGTAGACGCCCGCGTCTCCGCTCGAAACCAGCGCGACGCTCCCTCCGGCCTGCGCTTCGGCCAGGGCTGCTTTCGCGCGCTCGACCTCGCTGCCAAGCGGCGGCGTCGAGAGACGAGTCCCCGGACGCAGCAGGTGCCTTATGCGTTGCACGTACTGTTCGAGCCCGACGACCAGCTCGGAGGCGGCGAGGGCGTCGCGGGCGAGGGGTGGAATCAGGGCGCCGTCCCCTGGCCCGAGCCCGACCAGGAAGAGCCTGCCCCGCGCCGGTAGCCTCCCCACGGCCACGGTAGCCATCCCGGACTTCCGCTTCTCCGCCAATAGTTTCGCCCCGCTCGCGAGCACCGAAGCCTCCGCGACGCTCGGCGTCCCGACGGCGTCCTTCACGACGGACGAGGGATTGGGAACCTCGATGGCCGACAGCTCTTGCGCGGCGTGGAAGCGGAGCGGCACGCCCAGCTCCCCGGCCGCCTCGAGCAGCCCGGTCTCGTCAGACTTCGCCTCTACGCTTGCCAGCGACGCGACGCTCTTCTGCGAGAGTCCTGCCTCCTCCAGGGACCGGTGGAGGAGAGTCAGGATCTCCTCTGCCCTCACGCCGCGGCTGCACCCGACGCCGGCGACGAGCGAGGGCGGGCGGTAGACGACGGCGGGTCTCGGAACGTCCTCGAGCCGGTCGGAGACGAGGATCACCGGCGGCTCCGCTTCCTCCTTGCGTACCACGTTCTCCGGCACTGGCCCGTGCGGCCAGCGAACGTCCGAGACGAGGTTGACCCGCTCACCGGAGACGAGAGCCGCCCCCACCGCCGCCAGGTCCGAGCCTTCCTCTATCTCGAACCCGAGCCCCGCGCCGAACGAGTCCAGCGCCGGAAAGTCCGTAACGTCGCTCGCCGTGGTAACGACCGGCGTTGCACCCAGAGAGTCCGCCACGCGCACGGCCAGCGCGTTCGCGCCGCCTCCGTGTCCTCCGGCAAGCGCGACGGCGAACCTCGCGGCGTCGTCCACGCAGACTATTCCAGGGTCGCGGCGCTTGTCCTCGAGCAGGGGCGCGACGAGGCGCACGGCGGCCCCGACGGCGAGAAAGAGAACGATCTCGTCGCACTCCCGCCACGCCCGGCGTAGCGCCTGGCTCGGTCTTCCTTCATAGATGCGCGCGTCGGGCCACGATCGTTCGAGGTGCGCGGCGTTCCTGCCGCCGTTCACGGTCGCGGAGACGAGCCCGATCACGGCCTCCTCCCCGAGACAACGAAGACGGGTGTCATTGCGTCGAGGCGATGCAGTTCCCCGATTCCCTTTACGCGCGCGGTCTGCATGAAGGTAGTCTCGACCTCGAGGCCGCAGTTCTCGAGTATCTCGCCCGCCGGGACGACCCTCTCCAGGGTTACCATGGCGATGACTACCACGCGACGCGCCCTGACGGCGCAGAGCTTGACGATCTCCTCGAAACCGCCGCCCGAGCCGCCGACGAACACGGCGTCGGGGTCCGGCAGATCCCTGAGCGCGCCGGGTGCTTCACCTTCGACCACTCGCACGCAGACGCCGTGACGGGCGGCGTTGTCGCGGACGCGGGTGCAGCTTTCGGGCTCGCGCTCGACGGCTAAAGCGGCTGCGCCGAGGCGGGCGCACTCGATGGCGACGGAGCCGCTGCCCGCGCCGACGTCCCAGATCAGGTCGCCGGGACCGGGGCCGAGTCGGGAAAGGACGAGGGCGCGGGTCTCGGACTTGGTGATCATGCCGGAGCGGTGCTCGAAGCCGTCCTCGGGCAACGCCCACAGGCCAGGGCCCTCGATACCGGCGGAGACCCAACCCTTCGTCCCGATGACCCACCTCTCATCGAGAACGAGGACCACGTTGGGGTAGTCCCACTTCTCGCCTAAAACCGCCGCCGCGTCGCCGTGGAAGACGCGCTCGTCCTGCTCGCCAAGCTTCTCGGCGACGAAGTAGGTTCGCTCCCATCCCTCCAGCTCCCGCGCGAGCTCGGCTGGACCGTATCGCGGGGAGGTGAGAACCGCGACCTTGGGGTGCGCCCGGCAGACGTTGACCGCGCGGCGCGGGTCGCGGCCGTGGGCGCTTACCGTGACTGCGTCGTTCCAGGAGATTCCGGCCCGCGCGAAGGCGAGCGCAACATAGGAGACGGCGGGGAGGACGCGCAGGCTCGCGCGGCCAAACCACTCCCCGAGCAAACGCACGATGCCGAAGAACCCGGGATCCCCGGAAGCCAGCACCACGACCGGCCCACTGGCCCGCTCCATGCTCGCGAACGCCCCCGAGAGATCCCCCTCCAGGACGGCGGACCGCTCTCCGTCGACGCCGAGCGCCGCCAGGTGCCGTCTCCCCCCGACCACGAGCGCGGCCCCCCGAAGCAGGCTTTCCGCCTCCGCGCTCAGCGAACGGCCGTCGAGCCCGATGACGGTTATGTGGCTCATCGCTTGCTCCAGGTCGTGGGCTCCAGGGCGCCGGGGCTCGCGCCAACAGGCTCCAGGGTGTCGAAGTCCACCATGATAGCGTGCATCTCGATGTCGCCTCCGGCGTAATCGCAGAGGTTCTCCGCCACCCGCCCGCAGAGGAGGTCGGGCGCGCGCTCCAGGTGTGCGGCGCGCCACAGCTCGTAGGCGTGGCGGGCGGTGTTGGCCCCCTTCACTTCCTCGACGAGTTGTGCATCCCCACCGGCCTCCCCTGTTATCTCCGCGAGAAGCTCGTTGTCCACCTTCGAGCGGGTCCAGTGGGTCATCATGACACCGGCGGCGAGCTTGGTAAGCTTGCCGACCATGCCGACGAAGAAGACCCGGCTCAACTTGTTCTTCACGGCCCCTTTGAGGGCATGGCCGGTGAAGTCCCCGACCTCTACGAAACACACTTCTTCGAGGTCAGGGAGGAGGCGCATCGCCGCTTTCTCGGTGAGGCCGCCCGTAGAGAGGACCAGGGTGTCGAGACCCTGGGCGCCCATGACGTTGACGGCCTGGCCGACGCTGGCCCGCCAGGCGGCGGTCGAGAAGGGGCGGACGATGCCGGTGGTGCCGAGAATGGAGATGCCACCAGCTATCCCCAGGCGGGGGTTGGTGGTCTTCTCGGCCATCTCCTCGCCCCCGGGGACGCTTATTAGGACGCGCACGCCACGCTCTTCGAGGTCCAGCACTTCTTCGACGGAGTAGGAGATCATACGCCGCGGCACGTCGTTTATCGCAGGTCCCCCAACTGTGAGCCCCAGCCCTGGCTTGGTTACTACTCCTACCCCTTCGCCCCGGTCCAGCTCGATCCCCGGCTCCTCACGCCAGGAGACACGGGCGGTGAGATGCGCCTCGTGGGTGACGTCAGGGTCGTCGCCCGCGTCCTTGACCACGACAGCCCCGGCCCA
>JBJMIY010000306.1:0-4434 GCA_045806605.1 Rubrobacteraceae bacterium | reverse complement strand
TCAGCACGCTCCAGCCTTCGGCAGTCGCTTGTCAGCATTTCAGCTTGACGAGTTTGGCGGAGGCTCTGCCCCGTAGGCCGCAACACCTTAGCTGGATATTCTCTCAAAGGCACAGATCTCACACCATTCGAGGCGAAAACTGACAAGCCGCTGACCGTAGGGAGGCAGCGTGCTGACAAGCGGAGGCGAAGCCGGAGCGTGCTTACCTACAGCCGGCCAGAGCGGATTATCGCGAAGAGGAGCAGGAGGCCCAGTAAGGCTGCGATGACGAACCCGATCAGGCCGAAGACGCTCAAGCCCAGGAACTGGGCCCCGCTCTCTACGAAGATGCCGAGCATCGAGGAGCCGAGGATAAGGGCAGCTATGATGACGCCGAAGACGAGCCGGTTGGCGAGAATATCCACCTTGGAGATCAGGTCGTCCAGCCCCGCGTGCCTGAAGCGGACCTCGATCTCGCCGTCTTTGAGCTCGTCGAGGACCGCGTGGATCTGGCGCGGGTAGTCTGCGAAGGTGTCCGGCTGGGCGAGCCGGCGTGCCGCGCGGGCGGCGACGTAGGCCGGGTCCCTGTAGCGCGAGATGGACACTTGCGCCGCCTCCGCCGCCGCGACTATCTTCGTCCCGCCCCCGAGCGCCTCGGCCTCCTCCAGCGAACGCGCCATCAGCGCTACTTCGACGTGCAGCTTCGCGCCCCCTCTGCGAAGGGCTTCGAGCCCGCTGTCACGAGCTTCCCGCAGCGAGTGCTCGCGCCACAGCGGTCCGCCGAGGAAGCCCAGAGTCTCGCGCAGCTCGCGCCGGAGAGCGGAGTCGTCGCGAGGGACGAAGCTCCCGGCGAGCGGGAGGGCGCGTACGATCCCGTCCACGTCCCCGCGCCGCACCGCCGCCAGGACCTCTGCCAGCCCCCGCAGCCTCTCGGGGTCGAGGACAAACGCCTCCGTGGGGTCGGCGAGCCAGACCTCGCCGGTCGAGACGTCCGCGGCGAATCGCTCGGGCGCGAGGTCGGCGAGGAAGATGCCCTCCGCGAGAGCCAGCCGCACGAGCGCATCAGATACTTCCCGGTATTGCCCGGAGTCCAGCAACACGGGATCGGCCGGCGTCTCGAAGGTGGCGCAACGGCCCGTCGAGTAGTCGCGGTAGAGATACGGCACCCGCAGCCGGAAGTCGCTCATCTCCTGCAGGCGGCGGGCGGTTTGGGCGGCGAAGAACATGTCCCTCCGGTGCACCGCGTGCGCCGTGAACTCTGCCATGGTGTCCGTCGGGTCGAGCGGCAGCCGCTCACCGAGCCTGCGGCGCGTGAGGTCGGCGACAGGGCGCATCGCCAGCAGGTCCCGGCGTACACCAGTACGGGCAACCACCACGAGCGCCGGCCGCTCCCCAGGCAGCACCGCGCGGTGCGCCTGGGTGAAGGGGCCTACTCGCGCGGGTATCTCCCCGAACTTCAGGAACAGGCGCTCGAGCGTGTTGCCCAGCTCCCGCTCGACAAGCGCACGCGTCTCCGCGAAAGGCAGAGGCTTGACCACCACCATGATCCGTTCCAGCTCGGACGCCACGTCGGGTGGCAAAAGGTCGCGACGAGCAGAAAGAAAGCGCCCTAGCTCGGCGAAAGTCGGCCCGAGCTCCTCGAAGGAGAGGCGTAGCCTCGTGCCCACCTGCCCCGGGTCCACCTTGCGGCCGCGGGGGACGAACCGGTTCCCGAACGCGAAGCCGAAACCATAGCGCGCTCCCACTCGGGCGATCCTGGCCGCCCTCCTGGCCGAGCTCTCCGGTATTTCCCGCGTGACGTTATCCATAGGAAAAGCATATCAGCAGCAAGGCACCAGACTACAGGCATTAGCAAAAACCTGTAACCTGATGCCTGGTACCTGAAACCTACCGACGAAGGAGCGCAACTTGCGGTACGTTCACACTTGCTACAGGGTCCTCGACCTGGAGAGGAGCATAGATTTCTACACGAACAAGCTGGGCCTGGAACTCGCCCGTACGGTCCCCATCGGCGACGATGCGACCAACGCCTTCCTGGCTGTCCCTGGCGACCCCGAGCCTCGCCTCGAGCTGACCCTCAACCACGACCGCGAGGAGCCTTACTCACTAGGCGAAGGTTACAGTCACGTCGCCTTCGCCGTCGAGGATCTCGATGCCCTGGCGCAAAAGCTCGAGGAGGCTGGGGGAGTAGACTTCGAGAGCAGGCCCCACGCCATGAGCAGTGGAAGCAGGATCTTCTTCGTCCGCGACCCGGACGGCTACCGCATAGAGTTCATCGAGCGTAGGCGGTAGAGCGAGGGGAGTCGCCTCTCCTCCCGCTACAGCTTCACAGCCGGCTCGCCGATAACCCCTCTGGGTCATGGGCGCGCCGCTTCCGAAAACTCGCGACTTTCGACGGAACGAGCGGGGGTTCACCCTGCAAGAGCTGATGACCGTCGTCGCCATCATGGGGATCCTCATCGCGATCGCCGTGATCGCCTTCCTGGGGCTTCTGGAGCGCTGGCGGGTGGAGGCCGCCGCCGACCAGTTCGCTGCCGACCTGCGCCTCGCTCACGGCAGGGCGACTAACCAGCTGACGGACTGGCGCGTCGTGTTCATGCCGGATGGCTCGCCTGTCAGAGGTTGCTCGTCGGCTGACTACTGCATGATCAAGCTGAGCGCTCCCTACGAAGGGGGCGGCTCCACGCCCACGATGGACTCCGAGACTCCGCCCGGCCCGCGCGAGCTTCCCGAAGGCACGAAGATAAAAGAGGTCACCTTCAACCCAGACTGCTCGGGCGGCGACAAGGGGGCGCTCATTCCCCCAAGCAGTTGCGGCGGCACGCGGACCTTGGAGTTCAGCTCCAACGGAACGGTTCGGACCCTGCGCCCGGGGCAGAGCGGTACGGTCAGGATCAGCTCCGACGACGGCAGCCCCTGGTGCGACATAGTGTTCACCTCGGCCACGTCGCACATAAGGATCGGTCGCCTTGCGTACTAAGAAGGAGTCCGGCTACTCGCTAGTAGAGGTGATGGCGGCGATCGTCATCCTCACCACCGCCATCATCCCGATGGTCGGAATGTTCGACTCGGCGCTTCGGGCGGTTAGCACGAGCGGGGATTACGGCGTCGCGCGGGCGTGCGCCGGTCAGAAGCTGGAGCAGCTCAGGAGCCTCCCTTACGAGACGGTGAGCGCCGGCCTGCCCGACGGCACCTGCGAACCTTCGGGTGTCAGGTATGCGTTTCACGAGGAGTTCGTGAACGCTGAGCTTCAAGGAATCCAGGGGGACCAAGGCCTGACCAGGGTGACCGTGACGGTGAGCTGGGACGGCGGCGACTCGTACGCCACGACGGGGGTCGTGTCCAGGTGGTGAGCCGAAGCTCCTTCCCGCGGGACGAGAGTGGTTTCACGCTGCCCGAGTTGCTGGTCACCATGACCATGATGCTCACCGTGCTCTTCGCCCTGTACTCGGTCTTCGACACAAGCGTCCGGATCTTCCGTCACGGCAAAGACGAGCTCAAAGCGGTCGAGGACGCCCGGCTGGGGCTCGAAAGGATGGAACGTGAGATAAGGGCAGCATATCCACGGGACGACGGCACCCTCATAAGCGTTGCTGGAGAGCGCGAGATCACCTTCCAGAACAGACCGGACAACGATCCGCCGGAGACGATCACTTACAGCCTGAGCAGCGGCTCGAGCACCTACCTTAGACGGAACGGCCAGAGGGTGGTGGGGCCTCTGGACGGAGCCGACGGCCTCCTGTTCGCCTACTGCACCAGCGCAGCAGTCTGCTCGCCCACGATCGCCGAAGAGAGGAGTATCAAGCTGGTGCGGATGACGCTCAACGTGAGGATACCCGGACCCACTCACGCGACCCAGACCCTCACGACCGACGTATTCTTGAGGAACGGCTAGCAGGTGCGACGGGTCGTCGAAGACGAGTCGGGCATGGTCATGGGCCTCGCGGTGATCATGGTTGCTCTCATCGGGGTTATAGGAGCGGGGCTGCTGACCCTCGTCGTCACCGACCTCCACGCCACGATAGAGGCCAACCGGGGACAACGCGCGTTCGAGATGGCCGATGCCGGCGTCGAGGTCGCCAAAGCACGGCTCGCCGAAGCTCCTGACCTGACAGGCTGGTCTTCGGGGGTGCTCCGTATGGCGGGTGGAGAGGAGGGGGAGGTCACGGTTGCCATCGAGCGGCGCGAAGGTGAGGGTGGTCCGTACTTCGTGGTGACATCGACCGGCCGGTGGGGAAGCGCGAGGCGCAGGATCGAAGCCACCTTCTCCGTGGTGGACGGCGAGCCGAGGCTCCTGAGCTGGCGAGAGCTCTACGAGTAGGGGGGCCTTCGCGAACCGCCCCCTACTCGCCCTCGTCCTCCTTCTCGAACGGGTTATCTGTCGGGCCATCCGGGTCGAAGGCGTAGGGCTCCATGCGGGAGGAGCCGTAGTTCGGGCACTGGACCTGGTCCTCT